>CAYWPW010000027.1:2255-12878 GCA_964460095.1 uncultured Candidatus Cloacimonadota bacterium | reverse complement strand
ATAGATTTCCCATGAGATACGTTGGAGACTACAACGTTGATAGGTCACAGGTGTAAGCACAGCAATGTGTTTAGCCGAGTGATACTAATATATCAATTGCCTTAAAACATTTATTTACTCTATCACACTTTCTAATTTTATATTGAATATTGAAGAAAGAAGATTAATATTTAATTATCAATATTAAATATTCAATTTCAGACAGTGTTTAATGATGGTGGTTATTGCGAAGAGGGTACACCTGTTCCCATCCCGAACACAGAAGTTAAGCTCTTCAGCGCCGATGGTACTGCACGGGTAACTATGTGGGAGAGTAGGTCGCCGCCATCATTAAATATTGTCTTTTTTTTCATAAACGATGAGAAACAAGTTCAAATAAAAAAATAATCCTGAGAAATTTAGCCTTTCAAAAAAAAATAAAATTTTATCTTTTGTGAAGAAAGTAACAACTCATTGAAAAATATGGAATTAGACAATGACTGTCTTCTCAAAGTTTAGTACGATATTTTTGCAATCAATATTTAAATATTAAATTAACTTGACAGACTGTGTATAAAATAAAAATTCTCAAACAGTTTCAAAAAAAAAGGAGGTAGGAATGAAACGAATTTTAGTTTTATTTTTGGTTTTAATGGTTGCTTCATCAGTTTATGCTTTTGAAGCAGGAACAAAAACTGTAGGTGGCTGGATCGGTTATGAAAGTTATACACCTAATTCGGATGCTGATGCTATTAGTACAATAGCGTTTGAACCTTGGGTTGGTTATTTCTTCATGGATAACATTCTAGCAGAAGTAGGGATTGGATATTCTTCGACAAACTCTAAGGATTGGGATGATCCAATTACAACTTTTGATCTTGAATTGGCTGGTGCTTATTTTTTCAATAACATTTATGCTGGTGCTGGATTTGCTATGGCATCAATGGATGATGGCGTTTATAAATGGTCAGGAAATTATATTGGCTTCGGTGTAGGTTACCTCTATGGAATCGCAGAAAATATTTACTTGGATGTTGGTTTTGGATATGAAATGGGTTTAGGAGAATATGGTGGTGACGCTGAAGGAGATAATGAAGAATCTGGTTTTATGTTTGGTGCTGGTGTAGACATCTTCTTCAAATAAGTAAAACTAATAACATTTAAAAGGCGACGATATGTCGCCTTTTTTTATTTATAAAATCAACAGTACTCGATTCAGTTAATTCCATTTTCTTAAGCTATTTTTCCTTTTTAATGGGAAAAATCTAAAAAGCATAATCCAATATAAATTTTCTGTTTTAAAAACTCTTTCTCAGGGAATGAAATAATTATTATAAAGAAAAGAATTTAGCATTGAATATCTTAATCCGTATTGATACTATATTGCAAGTAATTATTTTTTCAAGTTTGAAATTAACTTGACAGGCTGTGTATAAAATAAAAATTCTCAAACAGTTTCAAAAAAAGGAGGAAGGAATGAAACGAATTTTAGTTTTGTTTTTAGTTTTAATTGTTGCTTCATCAGTTTATGCTTTTGAAGCCGGAACAAAAACTGTCGGTGGCTGGATTGGATATGAAAGCTATAAGATGGATTCTGATTCAGACCCTGTAACAGCTATCGAGATCCAACCCTGGGGTGGATATTTTGTTGTGGATAACATCTGTGTAGATGTACTTTTGAGTTATATTTCTGCCAATTCGGATGCTTGGGATGACCCAATATCTGAATTTGGTCTTGGAATTGGTGGTCGCTATTTCTACAATCAATTTTATGGCGGTGCCGGATTTCTTATGGCATCATCTGATAATGGTGCTTATAAATGGTCTGGCAATTACATTGGTTTCGATGTAGGTTATCTCTATGGAATCGCAGAAAATATTTACTTGGATGTTGGTTTTGGATATGAAATGGGTTTAGGAGAATATGGTGGTGACGCTGAAGGAGATAATGAAGAATCTGGTTTTATGTTTGGTGCTGGTGTTGACATCTTCTTCAAATAAGTAAAACTAATAACATTTTGAAGACGACGAAATGTCGCCTGTTTTTATTTCTAAGAACAAACCGCTGGAATATCCAGCGGTTTGTTCAAGGTTTTCAAATTTGTGATTATACAATAAACAGAGTATTAATCTGCGTAATACCCGCATCCGATATACATTTCTTTTCCAGGAACTTTCATTACATAAGATTTTTTGTGTGATAGTTTTTCAGTTCCGGGTTTGGGCCACCAGTATTCAGTCCAGCCAGCTCCATCTTCTAAGGCAATTTTTGCAAATTCAAAAAATAGATAATTCCCGTATCCATCATTAAAAGTGCTCAAGTCAGTATTTACAATGTGTGGTTTATAAGGGTGAGCAGTCATAGTGATTCTATCCAGCGGACCTGCAAAGAGATATAAATCACCTTTGATAAACGGACCATTTACATCTTGAATGGCTTTCAGGGTGGCTTCTTCTCCCTGAGTTACAGCCATGATCACACCTTGTTCAACCAGAGCTTTGGCTTCAGCAGCTTCATCTGCCATTAATGTTCCTGTGCAAATCAGTAAAATCGTGATTACGAATGCACTTAAGAATTTTGCGTTTCGAGTCATATTATCCTCCTTTTTTTGTTAGATTTATTCAATCCAAAAACTATTTTGATTTTATTGTAATTATTAAATACACTTAAACAAAATTAAATATGGTTTTTAACGTCAAGTAAAAATAAATTTCTAGCTTATTAAATATGTAACGGTCAAGTGAAGTAAGGATTAGGTTCTTTTCATTATATTTTTATTAAAACATTTTTCTTGCCTTCAAATGAAGTATTATCAGATTAAGAAAAAAAATAATTGGAGCTTTTATGAAAGTAGATAAATTGATTATTAATGCAAAACAACTTCTTACTCTGCAAGGTTCTGCAAAACCAAGAACTAAAAAAGAAATAGAAGATATCCACATCATCAAAAACGGTGCTATAGCTATAAAAAATGGTAAGATTATTGAGGTGGGTTTATCTCAAAAGATAAAACAAAAGTATGAAGCTGATAAAATTCTCAATGCTGTTGAAAAAGTTGTGATGCCCGGATTTGTGGACCCGCACACTCATCCTGTTTTTGTGAATACGCGTGAAAATGAATTTGAAATGCGAATCAAAGGGAAATCTTATGTGGAGATTTCTCAAAGTGGGGGAGGAATTCGTTCCAGCATACAAGCAGTTCGCAAAGCATCTGAAGATGAATTGTATGAACTGGCAGAAAAACGAGTTTGGCGAATGATAACTAATGGAACAACAACTATAGAAGCAAAAAGCGGTTATGGACTCTCTACAAAAAGCGAAATAAAAATGCTGAAAGTTATCAAACGTTTAAAAAAACATTTGCCGATAGATATTATTCCCACTTTTCTGGGAGCACATGAATTTCCAACAGAATATAAAGATAACCACGAAGAATACATTCGCATCCTGAAAGAAGAAATGATGCCGGAAGTTAAAAAACAGGATTTAGCTGAGTATTGTGATATTTTCACAGAAAAGCATGTTTATAATATCGAGCAATCTCGTGATATCTTGAATCGAGCCAAAGAGCTTGGTTTTAGGATCAGGATGCATGCAGATGAGATTGAACCAATTGGTGGAGCAGAACTGGCAGCAGAAGTTAGTGCAATTTCCGCTGACCATTTGGGAGCTGCTTCTGATTCAGGAATTGCAGCAATGAAAGATGCCGGTGTTATTGCCATTTTATTGCCGGGAACGATTTTCAGTTTGGGAATGAAATCTTATGCCAGAGCACGAGATATGATAGATGCTGGATTGCCTGTGGCATTGGCAACAGATTATAATCCGGGCAGTTGCAATTGTGATAGTATGCAATTTATTATTACTCTGGCATGTTTGCAAATGAAGATGACAGTGGCAGAAGCGATAACAGCAGCAACGATTAATGCGGCTTATTCTCTGGAAATGGGTGATGAAATCGGGAGTTTGGAAATCGGAAAACAGGCAGATATCCTGATAATGGATATGCCGTCATATGAATTTTTACCATATCATTTTGGCTCAAATAATGTGCAGGCTGTAATTAAGAATGGCAAGGTTATCTGGGAAAACAAATAGAAACTTACCAAGTTTTTAAAACTTGGGAAGTTTAAAACTCTCTCTATTTATTCCACTTTTTCCCAGATTTGATTGCGACCTAACAAAGAAATACCCAGAAATCCCCTGACTTCCAATTTTTCCCCATTTTCAATTACTCTTATCTTACAACCATAGATTTTTCCATTTTCAGGATCGAGTATTTTTCCGCCTTTCCAATGATCCCTTTTTTGTGATAAATTCCACATAATGGTCATTCCCAAAACCTGTTTATCTTTATTTTTTCCTTTGCATTCATCACAAATCGGGTCCGGGTCTTCATCCGGAAGTCTGAAAAGTTTTATTATCTTACCATAAAGTATGCTATTTTCTTCCCAGATTTTTACAATGGATTTCTCTCTGCCGGTAACATCATCGATTGTTTTCCAGTTCCCGATCGGAGATAGATTTTGGGCATGACTCTGTATAAACAAAAAAGTTAATAATAAGAAAACTACTTTTACTTTCAAATTCATAGAATAAAACTATGTTACTCGATTTACTTCTTCTAAGGTTGTAATTCCTGCTAAGGCTTTTCTTAAACCGTCATATTTCAAAGTGGTGAATCCGAACCTAATAGCAGCCATTTTTATTTCTTCGTAAGTGCTTCCTTTATGAATGAGAGAACTGATTGTATCATTTACGAGTAATATCTCAAATAAGGGAATTCTACCCAAATATCCGGTACCGAGACAGGTTTTACATCCTTTTCCTCTTGAGAAAAGATGGTCTTCAGAAAGATTAATAAGTCCTGCAAGTTTAAGATTTTCGGAGTCGGGACGATATTTTTCTGCACAGTCAGGACAGATTTTTCTCACGAAACGTTGCCCGACAACACCACGCAGAACCAATGCCAGATCTTCTTCATTCACCCCCAGGTTTCTTATTCTGTAAAGAGATTTGATGGCATCCGATGCTTGAACTGTGCTGCAGGCAATCATACCTGTTAAACCTGCTTCGATGAGAAGCTCAGATTCATCTTTTCCTCTCAGTTCACCCAAAGCCAATAAATCTACGTCATGATGAAATAATGCTCTAATTCCTTCTGAATAGGACATTTTCTGTCCGCTTCCTGCAGTAGTTTGATTTATATTATCGATTACACATTCAATAGGATTTTCTACTGTAGCAATATTCATTGAGTCATCGTTCATCTCTTCCAGGTATGAATACATTGATGTTGTTTTACCGCATCCTGCAGGTCCAACAAATAAGATAATAGCATCAGGATAAGTTAAAAGATGTTTGAATCGGTTAATATCGTGTTGCGATAATCCAAGTTCCTCTAATTTTAAAACATTCAAGCTTTTGGTTAGAATTCGGAGTGTAAATTTATCACCAAAATTTGTTGGAATAATATTTATCCTTGCATGAATCTTGTTTTCGCCGATAGTGAATTTAATATAACCTTCCTGAATATGTTGTTTTTTGAAGGCATCTACAGTTGCATTTTGTTTTAGGATCATTGGAATTGTAGATCTGAGTACATTCGGGAATGTAACAATTCTTTGAAGAACCCCATCGATTCGGAATCTTACATTCAAGTAACCCTTGGAAGTTGGTTCGAAGTGTATATCACTTGTATCAACTTCTAAAGCTTGTTCAATAATTCGTGTCAGCACATCGGAAGCAGCAGGAAAATTGGGAATGGAATCCGCTGTCTCAGCCCATTTTTCACCTTGATGAACCACGTCAATTGTTTTCAGATTCAGCTTTGAAACACCCTCCGCTTTAGAATCTTTTCTTTTTGATTTGAAGAGTTTTTGAAAAGCGGAATAAGTAACGATCACCGGTACAAGCCGTAAGTTCGCTGCTTTTTCCAATTGATCAATATGTTTCTGGCTGGGAGGATCAACAAAGGCAACAGTCATTTCCTGTTTTTCAAGAATAATGGGTAAGATGCGGTAGCGGGGTAGAGTATCGTTGGGAAGACCTGGAATCTCTACATGTGAAAGACCTGTCACTGAAGATAAGAAAGCAATATTAAATTCTTCAGCAATAATTTCTGCAAGTGCAACTTCGTCTATTTTTAAATATCTGATTAATGTATTTGTAATGCCGGTTGTTAAGATGGATTTTTTTTCTGCAACATCGAGCTTGGAAATATCCTCATTTTTGAGTAGATTTTTTCGTACAAGAGCTTGTAAAAGTTTTATATCTTCATTTCTAAACATAATTATTCCTTCAATTTATTTAAAGATCTCGTCAATATCTTCTTGCTCGATTTCTTCGACTTGCCCAATACCAAACATTAAACTTTCTTCGATGAGATTTTTGATTTCCTTTTCTTTCAATTGGTTGAGAGCCAGATCGATATCTACCTGTCCTGAACCGGGAGAATTATTGCCTTCGATATATGGTCTTCCACACCCACCACAGAAAAGATCATCCTTTTTATTCGCAAAGAAACAAGAACAAATCCATCCTAAAGGATTACCACACTGTAAACAGAAAGATCTTGCTTCGTCATTTTTTGTTCCGCAATTATCACAAATCATTTTTCTTTCCTCTCTATTTTGGTTCGAATTTTCTAAGAGTTTCTAAAAACTTCTGTCTGGAGAAAGGTTTTATCAGAAACCAATCTGCTTTTAAATCTTTAGCTTTTTGGATATTTTGTTTTGAAACATACGAACTTACCATCACCACAATTGCTTTTGAATCGAGAGCTTTTATCTTTTCAAGAACTACCAAACCTGTCATTTTGGGCATCACAATATCAAGGAAAGTTATGAATGGTTTGTTCGCTTTGAATTCTTCGATTCCTTCCAGACCGTCTGCTGCAGAGAAAATCGTGTAATCTTCGTCTTCTAAATAGGCTGATATTATATCACGATTAATCTCGGAATCATCGATAATTAATGCTGTTTTTTCATACTCGTTAGAACTCATATTTCCTCCTCGAAATATTTAATTTTTATTTGAAATCGGTAATAACAAAACAAAATTGGAACCTTGTGTATAATCTCCATCAACTCTATCCTCCACCCAGATTCTACCATCATAACTTTTAATAATATTTTTCACTAAAGTTAATCCAAGTCCAAAACCATAAACAATTTTTTCAGCACCGGCTCGTTCGAGTCTTTTAAAAATACTGGTTTTATCATTATCAGCAATTCCAGTGCTGTCATCTCTGAACTCGATTCTACAATATTTTTTATCTTTCAGAATCGAGTGTTTCACTTCAATCATAACCTCATCTTTGTGGCAATGCTTGATTGCATTATTCAGAAGATTATTAATCACGATTTCCAAGAATTCATTTGCCAGAACATTGAATTTACCGTCAACAAAATCGTGAGAAAAATTTATTTTCTTTTTATTTGAGTGTTGAATTTTCAGTGAATTAATGCTGCTTAGAAGTGTTTTCTTAAAATCTACAGGAATTAATTCGATTTCTTCTTCATCTATTTCTGCAAAAATTCTGACTTTGGTAATTAAGGCTGCAATTTCCTCTGAAAGATGTTTGCAGGTTTCAATTCTCTGACGGATTTTTTTCGGAAGCCCTCCTGTTGCCAAAACCATTCCCAAAAAGGAGGTTATTCCATGATTGAAATTATTTGTGTCATGAGCAAGCAAGTCATTGAAAAACCGGGCACGATTTCTTTGTTTGATGATCATTTCTTCATCTCTTTTTTTGGCTATTGCGATGGCAATCTGACCGGAAAGGAATTCTAAGACAACTAAGTCTTTTTCTGTATAAGCATGTTCATCCGAATAACTTTGAATACTAACAATGCCCATAATTTCTTGACCGATAAAAAGTGGAACACCAAGCCAAATTTTCGACATTGTTCCGATAATTTCAATTTCACCAGCTTCTTTGAGTTCATTGATTTTTTCCTCAGTTGCCAAAAGAGATTTTTTGGTTTTTATTACATAAGCAGTAAGTGTTTTACCTGCCGGGAAGGATTTGAATTTATCTTTTTCATCGATTTGAAAAGGGAGTGAAATTCTATGCTTTTTCTCATCATATAAAGCGACAAAAAAGTTTTTAGTATCAATAATCAATCCGATAAAATCTCTAATCATAATAAAAAGCTCATCAAGATCCTGAAAATTATTGATAGCATTTACTACATTAAGTAGTACAGTTTGTAGTTGTTCAGATTTTTTCCAGATCGTAATATCGGAAGCAATGTTTTGATATTCGTAAAGCTTTCCGTTTTCATCAAAAATGGCTTTTATGGAATTTTCTATCCATTGAATTTCACCATTATTTTTCTTACTGAATTCATGAGTTAAAGTATTTTTTTTCGGTGATAAGGCTTGAACTTTTCTTCGAGTAATTTTTTCTTCTCTTTCCGGCAGGAATGAAAACCAGTTACGCCCGATTAAGTTTTCACGTTTCATTCCATAATATTCACAAAAGGCGTTGTTAACAAATATTAGAGAACCATCCGGTAAAAATCGTGAAATCAAGTTTGATTGTTCCTCCACAATTGATTCATAAGATATCTTGCTCTGCAAGAAAATTATTTCCTCTCTGTTTGAAAGAGTCAATCAAACCTCCGGATAGCAGAAAAATAGAAAAGCATATTTCTTCATGCTTTTCTATTTTCGAATTTTACTTTAAATTGTCAACAATCTTTATTTATCGGCAAGTAATTTCTTACGGACTAATAAAAACGTTTTCGATTTAATTCTTATTTTTCTCTATTATCGATTAAAGATTTCAGGTGTTCGATGTAGTTTTCCGCTCCGCCATATTGATAGCCGGTACGGGCAATTTCATTGTCTTGAGCATCAATCAGAATTATCGTAGGAAAACCTCTGATATTATATTTTTCAGCAAGTTGACGGTTATATGTTTTTGTCTCTTCAGTTTGATGAATATCTTTTGGGAAATTAAGCTTTACCATTACAATATTTTCTGCGGCATATTCGATGAATTTTTGTTGAGAAAAAATTTCATCAACTAATTTTATACACCAGCCACACCAATCTGAACCGGTAAAGTCAATGAGGATTGGGAGTTCTTTTTCTTTTGCGATTTGCTGAGCTTCTTCAAGATTTGTCAGCCAGTTTAATTCTTCTGATTTTTCTTTGCTTTCTGCCCAGACATAAATAAAGAACAGAGATAAAATTGCAATGGCGAGTAATGACCTTTTCATTATTTTTCTTCTCCATTTACAATTATCTTTGAGACCATTTTTGCAGCTTTTCCGAGCATTGCAGATGCTCCGCAATATCTTGTTTCAGAGAGTTCCACAGCTCGTTTTACTTTTGCAATTGGAAGATTCTCACCTTTGAAAATGTAGTTTAAGATGATGGTTTTATAGACTTTGGGATACTCTTCTGTGGTATCTGCTTCTACATTTATTTCAAACTCAAAATTATCTATTTTCATCTTCTTGAGAATGGAAACAACATCCATACCTGTGCAGCCTGCTAATCCACTTAAAAGCAAACCTTTCGGTCTGGGACCTTTGTTCTGTCCACCCACTTGTGGGTTGGCATCCAAAGTAAAATGGTGATCATCCAGTTCGGCATCAAATGCCATTTTACCAAGCCATTTAATTTTTGTGACGCATTTCATAAAGTTCGTCTTCTTTGATTTTCAGAACTTCAAGATAAGTTGAAATATAAAGATGGACGCACTCATAAATTGCATCAACTCTTTCTGCAGGTAAATGTTCGATCAATCTTTCTTGCATCTTAGTGAATTCAGCGATAGTTTTTTTATCCGATGCTTTTCCATTTTCAGTAATTTGTGCGAGCCAGCTTCTCCTATCTCTTTTGGATGGGAAACGTTTCACTAATTTTTTTCTGACCAAAGTATCGATTATCCTGGTAATCCTACTGTGAGATACTCTCATCTGTACAGAAAGATCATTCATACAAACAGGTTTATCTACTGAATTAAGATAGTTAAGAAGGTCGCATTCCATTTTACCAAGCTTTAAACATTGCCTGCGAATCATCTCTTTTTTTGAACATAAATCATATAAGATTTTGCTCAGACTTACATACTGCTCAACTGATTTTTCCATTTTAGTCTCCTTTTTTTACTTGATTGTTAACATTCGGTCAATTTTGGATTTGTCAAATCCAACAATTGGATAGTTATTTATCCAAATTTGTGGAACACCTTGTTGACCAGATTTTCTTACCATATCTCTGGCTACTTTTTCATCTCTTGCAACATCGACTTCCCTGAACTTCACTTTTTTTTCTTTTAGATAATTCTTTACTTTTCTACACCACGAGCACGTTGATGTAGTAAAAATAATTACTTGTTTATTAGTCAAGTTTCCTCCAAAAAAAATTTCATAATATCAAAATTGATTATAATATAACTGTTTTAGTAAGTAAAGCAAAAAAAATTATTTAATATCTGAAAGTAATTTTTCAATCACATCCTTAGATTTCAATCCTTCAGCTTCAGCAGCAAAAGAGACCAAAACCCGATGCTGGAAAACGATCTCAGCTATTTGTTTAACATCATCAACTGAAGGTGAAAATCTGCCATCAAGAGCAGCTTTTGTTTTGGCTGCAATAACCAGATACTGAGATGCTCTTGGTCC
>CAYWPW010000027.1:0-2155 GCA_964460095.1 uncultured Candidatus Cloacimonadota bacterium | reverse complement strand
CAAGAGCAGCTTTTGTTTTGGCTGCAATAACCAGATACTGAGATGCTCTTGGTCCAGCTCCCCAATTTACCCATTTCTTGATGTAATCCGGAGCTTCTTTATAATCCGGACGAGTGGAACGTGTAAGTTTCACAGCAAAATCTAGAACATGCTCACTCACAGGAATCTGTCGAATCGTATTTTGGATTTTTATTATTTCTTCTGCATTTAATATGGAATTGATTGATTGAACTTCATCTGATGTAGTCTTCTTCACGATATTTTTCTCTTCTTCATATGATGGATAATCAATATAAATATTGAACATAAAACGGTCTAATTGTGCTTCGGGAAGCGGATATGTGCCTTCTTGTTCAATCGGATTTTGAGTGGCGAAAACCAGAAATGGCTGTTCGAGTTTAAAAGTTTGATTTCCTGCAGTAACCTGATATTCCTGCATTGCCTGCAAAAGTGCAGATTGCGTTTTTGGGGGAGTTCTGTTTATCTCATCTGCTAAAATGATGTTGGCAAAAATTGGACCTTTAATATATTCAAAGTACCTTTTACCATCAGCTTTATCTTCAGCTAAAATGTCTGTTCCTGTAATATCAGAAGGCATTAAATCCGGAGTAAACTGTATCCTGCTGAATTTCATATTTATAATTTCAGCAATTGTGGAAATGAGTAATGTTTTGGCTAAACCGGGAACTCCTTCCAATAGGCAATGACCTTTTGAAAAAAGAGCGATTAAAAACTCTTCGATTACTTTATCCTGACCAACGATCACTTTCTGCAATTCATTCAAAATATTTTTTTTAGCTTCTGATAGTTTTTCTAATATTTCAATATTATTATTTATCATTCTACCCTCTTTAAAATTTCTTTTCGAGTTTCTTTATTCGGGATAACGTCTGAAAATTTTATCTTTAATAAAAGTAAAGAAAATCCTCCAATTAAAAAAATCCAAATCGTCGTTAACAGATGCGAAAAAGTAACAGCAGCGCTAGTAAGGTTTTCATTTACACCCAAAGCAAAAGAGAAAATGAGAACCCACATAAATTGATTGGAACCAATCTGTGCTGGAGGTGTTGGCAAAATATAGGTGAGATTCATCAAAGTATAACCAAAGAGAATTTTTGAATAACTGATTTCTGAACCGAAAGATTTGAATACAATCCAAATGTAAAGAGCTTCAGAAAAGACCGCTAAAATCGTTAAGAAATAAATCAAAAAATAATCCTTCCTGCGGTTCTGCATTATAGCCATTCCTTTCACAAAATTGGAGAAAAAATCTTCAAATCTTGGACGAATCTTATGAGGAAGAATTTTTAAAAAAGAGTGAAGGAATTTTAAAGCCTTTTGCCGATGGTTTATGGCAAAAAATAGAAAGCTCAAAAATGCGAGAAAAATCAGAAATAATATTATAATTATAACTTTCAGTGTATTATTTAAACGAATTGAAACGATTGGAACCAAAATCATAATCAGAACAATCGGAAAAAGGTCTGTGATTTTATCGATAAAAATGGTTGGTAAACTCTGAGAAATCCGCACTTTTTTTCTCAATTTCAGAATCACTGATTTGGCGATTTCACCAGCTCGAATTGGAATTAAATAATTAATTAAAAGCCCGGTCATAAAGACAGCAAAACTTTCTGGAATTTTCATTTTATAAGTTGGATTTAAAATGATTTTCCAACGAATACTTCTGAGAACATAAGCCAGAACATAAAAAATAGAAAAAACCAGAACAAGTTTGAGATCGAATTTTTTAAAGTAACTCAGGAATTCCTGCCAGTCGATGATGCGAAACCAGGCGATGAGGAAAATTGTTCCCAGCAGAATTCCCCAAATCCAATTTAGTTTATTTTTCATTTTGCTTGTTACCAGGAATAAAAAGAAAATATCTATGATGCGCCCAAAATCGCTTAAAAAAAGAAGGAACTGATTTTTCAAACCAGTAATATTTCATCATTCGCTGCTCGAAATTCGGTTCAATTCCTTTGTAATAATTCATTATGGAAATTGATTTTTGTTCTTTATTTTTAACCAACCAATCTAAACCAAAGATTTTTAAAAAATTTTCTTTAGACATTCCAATATCGGGCCAGGGAGGACAATCGATGAAATCACTGTCGATTAATTGCCAATGGAGTTTGTGCATAGTTTTCTTGAT
>CAYWPW010000026.1:0-12890 GCA_964460095.1 uncultured Candidatus Cloacimonadota bacterium | reverse complement strand
GATGAAGAATTCATGAGAAAACATGATTTAACTTTTTCTAAGGATGAACAAATAACAGGTCTTCTAATAAGTGATAAAGAAACTCTTCTCATTGAGAATGTTCCGGAAAGTGATTATAATTCAAAGTATCCATTAATTGGGCAAGGAAAGACTTTAGTATCTTATTTGGGCGTTCGTTTGAGTATTGGAGAACAAATAGTGGGAGCTTTTATTATTAATAGTGATAAGGAAAACAGATTCTCTGAACAAGATAAGGATTTATTAAATTTAATAGGAGCCCAAGCTGCTATTGCTATAACTAAGGCTAAGGAATATAAAGCATTACATTTAGAAAAAATTAATAATATGAGGGCTCACGAAAAGGAACGTGATGTTGTCCAAAAAATGATTACCAGTGTAAACGAGAAAATAGAGTTACAACAAACTCTGGACACGATTTTAGAGAATTGTATGGGACACACAAATGGTAAGAGTGGCTTCATATTGGTTGTTAATAAAGATAAAAAACTAATTGCAAAAGCTCAAAAAAATGTTACACCAAAACATAATTTTGAGAAATTGGCTGAAAAGTGCTTAGTGATAAAAACTGGTAATAGTTTTATAAGTAGAAATATTGAAGAAGAAAAAGAATTTGAGTATCATATATATAAGAAATATCTCAAAGATACAGTAAGATCTTTTATTGCAGTTCCAATGAAATTACCGAAAGATATCAAAGGTGTTATTAGCATTCAATCCCGAGAAAAAGATAAATTTACACAAGAACAAAAGAAGGTTCTGGAGATATTTGCTGCCCATGCTTCAATTTCTTTAGATAAGACGATTACCTTTTCTCAACTAAGTAAGTTACACAAGATTCAACCTCTGTTAAATGAAAAGTTAAATATGGCCAAAATTGTTAAAAAGATAAATGCGGAGTTCAATTCAACGGGTTGTTCATTGTTCCTAAAAGAAGGAAATGAACTTGTGTGTGTTGCGACGACAAGAGACATAGACATCGAAAAAAAAAGAATCGTGTATGGCATTGAAGAAAAAGAGCATCTCACCAGTTACATCGGCCGAACTAACGAGCCAGTAAGACTTTACAATGCAAGTGACGCAGAGGAGAGGTGTAAGATTGATCCTGCACTCAAAGAAAGAAAAGGACCTAAATTCATGGAACTGGATACAGAAAATCCCAGATCTTTTCTTGGAGTTCCTTTAAAATCAGAGAAAAAAAATATTGGAGTAATTCGTCTAATAAGAGATAAAGACCTTTCTTTTACATTACATGACCAACAGATTTTGGAATTGGTATCAGATAATTTGGCAAGCAAGATCAAGAACGAGAAATTACTCATAGAAACTAAAGAGACTCGATTACTCTTGATTCAAAACGAAAAGATGGTGGCATTGGGATTGATGGCAGGTGGAATAGCTCATCAAATAAATAATCCTTTAGGTATTTTAAAAGCTTATTGTACAAATCTACTTGATATAGTAAAAGATAAAACCACAACTGAAATGATAAAAGGCATGAAAGAAGAAGTAGATAGAACTGGAAAAACTGTAAAAAACTTATTAGAATTTTCTCGACCTTCAAGAGGAGAAGATATTCTAACAGATGTGAATGTTCAAATAGATAAAGCGTTAGACTTAGTAAACCATGAACTAAAACTAAGAAATATTAAAGTAAAAAAATCTTTTTCTTTAGATTTACCTCAAATTTTAGCTGACCCCAATGAACTTAGTCAGGTTTTTTTAAATCTTATAACCAATGCATATCAATCAATGCAGGATAGAGGAAAATTAATAATTCGAACTAATAAGAATATTAGCAAGAATAACATTATAATAGAATTTATTGATACTGGTCATGGTATCTCTGAGGAGGAACGTAATAAAATATTCGATCCATTTTTTACAAAAAGACAAAATGGAACAGGACTCGGTTTATCAATTTGCTTGAAAATCATAAAAAAACATGGGGGAACTATAGAAGTTAAAAGTAAAGAAAGAGAAGGAACTCATTTTTTTATTACTTTACCAATTAAGGAGGTGTTATAATGGGAAAATATAAACTATTAGTTGTTGATGATGAAATAAAGTTAGCAAAACAGATTGCAATCTATTTCAGAAATAGAGAATGGAGTGTTAAAGAGGTATATAATGGAAAGGATTCAATTAAGATGATGGAGAGTGAAAAATTCGATGCTGTCATATTAGATATTCAAATGCCTGTTATGGATGGATTCGAAGTTCTTAAAAAAATTAATAAGAAACAATATGATTTTTGTGTTGTGGTATTAACTGGTTATGCAATAAAAATAGAAAATGCTGTCAGGGCAATGAAACTGGGAGCATGGGATTATGTTACCAAGCCTGATTTCGAATTAGACAAGTTGGAAGTTACATTAAAGAATGGAATAAAATATAGAAATTTAAAGAAAGGTTATATTAAAGCTTTACAAATGGTAGCAAGAGGTGTTGCACATCAAGTAAAAAACTCCTTATGGGTAATAAAGGGTAATACTAAAATTTTGTCAAGGATACTAAAAGATAAGAAAATTAAGGTTGAAGAAATAGAAGAAATCGGTATAATAGAAAATGAAGTTGATATTGTTGCCCAAACTGTGGAGGAATTACTAAATTATTCTTGTGAAGATATTCCTCATTTAGAATCCAATATTGATCTACATCAAATTTTAAATGAAGTGATAGAAAACAAAAAGTTCAGTGTAAGGAAAAAGGTGGAATTTCATAACCAATATACTGACTTTCTTCCTAATATTGATGGAGATAATTTTCAGTTAAAACAGATTTTTGACAATGTACTACAAAATGCAATTGAAGCAATTGAAGAAAAAATCAAACAAACCAAAAATTTTAAAAAAGGGATTGTAAAAATTACTACATCAATATTCAATGGAAATATAGAGATAAGGATAGAAGATAATGGTATTGGTATCCCAGAAATAGATTATGAGGATGGGAAAATATTTATACCTTTCTTTAGCACGAAAAAATATGAGGCTGGGGAAGGCATGGGATTGGCAATATGCAAAACATTCGTGCAAATGTTTGGAGGATTGATATCAGTAGATAAAAGTATAGTAGGTGAAGGCACAACTTTTTTAATAGAACTACCAATTAAATAATCAAAAAGGTGAATTACTATGAAACAGAATTATAATATTCTAATCATCGATGGTAATTTTCGTTCCCAGAGATTGATAGAGAAGTTTTTGAAATTAGCTGAAAATGAGAAAAAAAATAAGTATCAATTTGAAAAACTTCTTAAATGGGAAAAAGGAACTAACTTAATAAATAAGGAGCAAGATTTAATTGTTTTAATTCTTTTGATTCCGGATATTAGAAAAGTGGAAGAATACGAGGAAATTCGATTATGTTATCCAGACACTCCAATGATTATTTTAACATCCCATAGAATCTTGTGGGAAATGATAAAAAAACGAATTATAGAAAAAAAAAGAAGAGAATCAGATTATCTGTTAAAGCATCCTGATCCTGAGGTATTGAATCTTATTATAAAGTTAATTCTCGAAAGAAAAACTATGAGTAAAGTACCTAATAAACAAATTACTGAAGATTTATTAAGACAATATTTGAAGATAGTAGCTATTATTATAGATGAAAAAGACTCATTTTGTAAAGGGCATTCAGAAAGAGTAAAAGATATTTCATTAAATATTGCTAAAAAGCTTGGTTTACTTAATGAGCAAAGTAAGATAGAATTATTAGCATATATGCATGATATCACCCGTCTTGGCTCTAACACAGATTTATTGAATACATCAAGATGGAATGATTCAAAACATATAAAAACTGATATTCAATTTATTGAATTTCTGTTCTCTTTAATTCGTCATTTATATAGAGTAAAAAATGGAATGAATCATTATTATGAAAAATTCTTAAGCCTAAGAAATACAAAATTTAAAGAGAGTCCACCTTCTATTCTAGAGCAGGTTGTAGCTGTTTCTGATGCCTATGATGTATTGACTACTGCAAGTCATTTTAACAATAGACTTAGTAAGAAGGAAGCTATAAAAACATTGAGTTCTAAATTCGATAAAAATGTAATTAACGCATTAAAAACAACCATTCAATTAAATTAGAAAGGGAATTCTGTGCAAATATTGGCAGTTCACGACAGACGTGGAGTTTTAGAAACAATTGCTAAAACGTTAAAATATATCGGGCATGATGTATTCATAACAGATTCAGGTCAAAAAGTTCTAACAATTTTAAAAAAAAGAAAAAAAGAAGGAAAATTACAAATTGACGTAATTATTTCCCATATAAAATTGCCCGATAAAGATACAACTAAAATGCTAAAGGAAATAAAAAAAATTAGTTCTGATATATATGTATTCTTTATTACAGCATACGTAGGTAAGGATGAAATGAATATATTCCTTAGACTCCTTGAACAAGGAGCATATGATTGTAGAATATTCCATGTACAAATTTTTGAAGAAGAATTAAAATTCATATTGAGAAAAATAAAAAAAGAAAAAAAATTAAAAGAGATGTTAAAGAAGATAGGAGCAAGAGAGGAAGATGTAGCAATTCTATTCGCTGATCTTGAAGGTTTTACAAAATATGCAAATGAAAATAGAGATAGACCGGAAGAAGTAGGATATGAATTAAATGAATGCCTGAGTTGTATGAGTGAAGCAACATTAGAAGCAAATGGAGATATAGATAAGTATCTTGGTGACGGGTTATTAGCTGTTTTTAGAAATCTTGATATAGACAACACATATGAAAATCTTATTAAAAGAGCAATATATTCTTCAATTAATATGCAGAAAAAATTACAGGGTGGAAAATTTAAAGTAAATATTGGTATAAATATTGGAAAAGTATTAGTTGGAGTTTTTGGATCTGAGAGACGGAAAGAATACACGGTAATCGGATCTCCAGTAAATTTCGCATCACGCCTTCAAGACGAAGCTAAAGGAGGCCAGATATTAATCTCAGAGAAAGTTTTTGAGAAATTGGGAGGAATTGGAGATAGTTTTACTAGAACACTAAAAATAGAAGGTGAAAAAATAACATGCCAAATTAAAAAGTTAAAAAATAAGAAGTTAATTAAAGGTATTGGAAAAGTATGGATATATGAAATAACTAACTATTAAATAGGAGAATTTTTGATATGCAAAAAAAGTACAAAATCCTTGTTGTCGATGATAAAGAGTCATCCAGAAATATGTTAAAAAAATGGCTTACTCTTGATGGATTTCCGGTGGGGACTGCAAAAAGTGGCAAAGATGCACTAAATAAGTTAAAAAAAGAAAGTTTCGATATAGTTTTTTTGGATCTAAAAATGCCTGAGATGGATGGACTAGAAACCTTGAATATTTTGAGAAATAAATATCCTGAGATTTATGTAATTATGATATCTGCTTATGGGGAGGTTGATGATATAATTAAATCGATTGAATTAGGAGCTGAAGATTTTATCGATAAAAGATTTAAAGAAAATGAACTTTGGGCAAAGATTAGAAGGGCGATTATAAAGATTGATTTAAGATATGAGAGTGAGTATCTAAAAGAAGAAGCCCAAAAAAGTTATCAATTTGGTCACATTATTGGCAAGAGTAAACAAATAAAAAGAGTTATTGATACAATAAGGAAAGTAGCCAAAAGTAATTCAACAATCCTGATTCAAGGAGAGAGTGGAACCGGTAAAGAGCTAGTTGCTTTCGCCATACATTACAATAGTCAAAGATCAAAAAAGCCCTTTATTGTAGTAAATTGTCCGGCTTTATCTGATACACTTTTAGAAGACGAACTATTTGGTCATGAAAAAGGTGCTTTTACCGATGCTAAAGAAAAAAGGATAGGTAAATTAGAGTTAGCTGACAATGGCTCTCTTTTTCTAGATGAAATAGGGGATATGAGTGCTGCTACTCAGGCGAAGGTATTAAGAGTGATAGAGCATAAGGAATTTGAAAGATTGGGAGGTAATAAGCCAATAAAGGTAGATGTCAGGATAATCGCTGCAACTAACAAAAACCTAAAAGAAGCAATATCCAACAAGCAGTTCAGAGAAGATCTATATTATAGATTGAATGTTATTCCTTTGAACATACCACCCTTAAGGGAAAGAAAAGAGGATGTGCCACTATTAGTTCAGCACTTTTTGAAAAAATACAGCATAGAGGTGAAGAAAAATGTTATAAAAATATCCCCTGAAGCTGAAAATCTATTAATGGAATATGATTGGCCTGGAAATATCAGAGAACTGGAAAATGCTATAGAAAGAGCGGTTGTTTTATCTGAAAGTGATACGATAACACAAAAGGGGTTGCCTTACGATTTGCATGAATTGAAAAGAGATTCAAATCATCTCCCGTTTACGGATTTGGCTTTTCGGGAAGCGAAAATAAAATTCGAGAGAGATTATTTTATAGAACTTCTCAAACAAACTAACGGAAATATTTCTCAAGCAGCTAAAAAGGCGAATATGGATCGTAAGAATTTCAAGGATAAAATGAGAAAATATAGTATAAAAAAAATATTAGCCTTCTGATGACAATCCGAAAATAACAGCCATCAAACATAAAATAAAGAGAAATCCAAAAAGTAAAAGACGGACAAAGCGATGTTTATTTTTTGGGGATTGAAACGCTACAAAGAATGCTAATAAACATTGAAATGCATAAAAAAGTGCAAAAGCACGAGACGCATAACATATAATTGTGTAAACATTTGCACCCCAGGTGATGGCAATCGCAACCAGAGCGATCAGAGGATATGCATATTTGATTTTTATTCGCTTTCTACTAACTTCTCCTATGAGTCCACCAGCTCCTGCAGTATCAGCAATTGCCGCACTGAACTGACTTCCAACTGCTGAGATAGTCAGACAAACCGGCAGGATAAGAGCAATAATTCCACTTACCTGAATAATGCCTGTCACACCTGCTGTTCCCTGCAAATTGCGGAATAATTCTGTTATCAAAACTATAAAAACAAGATAGATAATTCCGGAAATTATCTGAGCTTTTTTCATTGTCTTTATGCGCAGCTCAGCAGAATATTCAGCACCTAAAAAACGTGATGTTTCAAATCCCTGAACTACAATGAGAAGACCGAGCAAAACTCTAAATGTATTCAAATTAATATTTGGTTCGTGAGTTAACAATCTCCATTCTCCATCTAAAAAACTATTAAAATTGAAATAAAGAAGACCGAGAAGTAAACCGCCGATCATGGCAAAGTTAACTCCAACAGCATATTTTTCAATATTTTCAAAAATGCTAAGACCTCGTATCCAACCTAAAAAACCAATCAAAAGAAGAATTCCGGTTGTGATGCAATCTGCAGTGAAATGACTGGAAATTCCCATTCCATTGAGCAGAAAAGCGGAGAGCAGATTCAGATAATAAGCAACCGAAATAAAATACGCGACTGTTAAAGTTATCTGAGAAATTTCTGAAAAAGTATGAATCACACTCTGATTATTTCTTTGAGCTAAAATCGGTTCAAGATAGCGGATGTTAAAGCGGATTGCACTACCAACAAAATATGCTAGAACAATCAAGGTAGCCATCACAAAAATAGCATAATCCCCCACATTATCTGCCATCAAAGGTGCAGCAACCAGAAAGCCGCTGCCAATAATCGAAGCTAAAGGAGTAACAGTGGCTCTCCATGTTTTCGATTTTTGCAAACGTTTTGAAAACAGGATTGCACCTGCAATCAAAACAGCGATTATTACAATTACATTTTGTATCATAATTTATCTTTATTTTAGAATCGGAAAAACTTGAGTTCCACTAAGATAAAATCTTATGGAAACTTTCCGAAACTTTTTTTAGATTCCCACTTTCGTGGGAATGACATTTCATAAGAAGTTTTGGAAAGATAAAATGTTTTAATAGATTCTAATTCGAAATCCCAAGATCTTCCAATCTTCTGGTTGCTTGCTGTCCCCAATTACTATCTTTCCCGTATTTTGAAATGACTTTCCTGAAAAACTGGGCAGCTTTTTGATATTTTTTCTGCTTCACATAAGATTCCCCAACTTTGAGGTCTGCCAAAGCAGTCCATTGAATATTATCCGGGAAATCGTAGGTAAGTTTCAAATATTCCGTAATTGCAAAATCATATTCATCCAAACCAAAATATGAGTTTCCAATCCAAAACTGAGCCTCAGCTTTTGTTGCATTGTTTTCCAAAAGTGGAAGTGCTTGTCTGAACATATCAATAGCATTTTTATATTTTTTATCTCTATAATGACAAAAAGCTATATCAAAAAGGGTTTGAGCTTCGAGAGCCTGGCTTCCCCATTTTTCCAGGATAATTTCATAAGCAGAAACAGCCTTCTGCCATTCTTCAATCGTTTTACAGACAAAAGCAAAATTCCTGGCTGCATCAAAAGCCAGCTTTCCGCTTTCATCATTTTGGATCACATAAAAATAATTGTCCAAAGCTTCTTGATAATTCTCTTCGGAGAAATTGATTGTTCCCAGTTTTAAATATGCCTGGTTTCTTAAACTTATGTTTTCAGTTTTCGTAACTTCATGAAAATCTAATTTTGCTTGTTCAACTTCTTTTTGTTCCAGGTTCAAGATTCCTCGCCAGAAATATGTTTGTCTTCTTGTGTTTTCATTCAATTCCTCTTTTTTGAGTAACTTCCCAAAAAGCTTATTTGCTTTTTTAGGATCAACATTACTATAATAAATTCCTTCACTCAATTTTATCTGATTCTTCGCTTGTTCATCCAGGATAGATTTGAAATCTTTTAATAATTTTTCTGCTTTGGGACGGTTCTCGATTCGATACAAAGAAATTATGTTCTCTTTGACAATGAGAGGGAAATTCTCAAAATCCTGATAATTATCTGCAGGTGTGCCCACGATTTTTTTATAATTGATAGCAGTTTCCAGAAAATCCTCTTGAATAAAGGCAATATGACCTAAAATTTGATAATTTCTCAAATTGTCTTTATCAATTTTTTTAAGCTCTCCAAAGGAATATTTTGCCATTTCCAGGTCGCCGGTTTCATATTGCAGATTTGCCAGTTTAGTTAAAATTATTTCATCTTTATCCAGGATATACATCAAAGTTTCTTTTGCTTTTTCTTTATCTTCTAAGGCTAAATAATCTTCAGCTAAGAATTTATAGAAATCGTCATTTCTCTCGGAAATTGGAGTTAGAAGCTGGTATTTAATGGCATTTTGAAAATCTCCCTTTTTTCTGAGGATACCAGCTAAATATTTCAAAGCTGCATCATAACCTGCAAAATTCTGAGCATTATTTATCAGGAAAGTAAGTTTTTCCAAAGCTTCTTCCTGAAAATCATTTTCATTGAGAACAACTGCAAAATGGAAATAAACTTCCGGTCTATCAACATTGATTTGAGGTTCTGCGAGTCTATAATTTTCCAAAGCCAGGTCATCTTCATCCTGCTGATAATAATATTCCGCAAGCCTGATCTTTGCGTTATAAAAATCCTCTTTATCGATTGTTCCATCATTTTGCAATTTAACGTAATAATCATTTGCCTTTTCAAAATTTTCAAGTTCCAGGTAATAATCTGCAATCTTTAAGATAATACCATTAGCAGCTTTGGAAAGCGGAAAATCCATCACAAAAGTCTCCAGGTCTCGTAACAGATTCGCTGTTAATATAGGATTTATAAGTAACCTTTTTTCCAGGTTCAGTTCGCAAATCCATTCTTCTTTTTCATAAATTGTCAGAATTATAATCAAACTTTCAACTTTATCAAAATATTCCCGGGCTTTTCGTTCATTATCTTCTGCTAAATATTTTTCCACAATTTTCAGATAGATTTTTGCTTTTTTATACGCTAATTCGGGACTTTGATTTTCATCAATTAATTCAGCACTCTTTTCAAACTCCTTCAATTCTTCGGTTAAGATGGTTACCAAATCCTTTTTTAAAGCGGTTTTATTATCATCTTCCAAATATGTATAAAAAGAATTCATCAATTTTGTGAAGGCGGTTTCATAATTTTTGTATTTGAAATTCTTCAGATATTCTCTCTTTTCGATTATCTTTTCTTTCAGTTTTTTATCTTTGATATCATCTATAATTATCTGGTTCAGTTCAGTTAGAGCTTCGTTATATTTTTCAAGATGTTCATAACAGAGAGCAATTTTGTAAATCCCCTGATTACGATATTTAGGAGATGAATAGGTTAAAACCATTTGCTGATAATACTTTTTAGCAGCAATATAATTCTGGAAATCATCAAAATAAATGTTCCCGATTTTCAAAAATAGTTTTTCATTATCAGCTTGTTTTGTATTAATCAAATTCTGAAAAGATGATATTGCTTCCTTTAGTTTGCCGATATTTTCTAAGATATTTGCCTGCAGGAATTTACTCTCAAAGATAATTTTATCATCATCAGAATAAGATAAAATATTATTTATTGTATTTGATGCAATTTCATGATTTCGAAGATGATAATTTGCTTTAGCAAAATAATATTCATATTCAGCTTTTAACGGACTTTCTGAAAACACCTTCTTAAAGGATGGAAAATTATCGATAATTTCTTGGAAAAACCCTAATTTGAGACTGGAAAAAGTATAAAGCGAAATGAGATAATCCAACTGAAATGAATTGTTAAATTTCTCTATCATTTGCTCCAATTCATAACGAGCAGAATAATGATTTTCCATATTAAGATAATATTTTGCGAGTTTAAGACGAAGGATTTCTTCGAATTGTCTGGGCAGATCATCCCGCAGTTTTTCTGCTAATTTCTCAGCAGCAGCTTCAATTCCCTTTTCTTCTTCCAGCAGGTCAATCTCCACTTCCAAAGCTTTCCAGCGAGCATTAGAGCTGGGATAATCAGCATTGATTTTTTCTAATATTCTTCTACCTTCTTCAGGAATGTTAATAATAAAATACGCTTTTGCCATCAAAAGCATTATATCCGGAACATTAGAATTATGCTCATAATCTTTGATGAGTTTCCTTCCTTTAATGATGACCTGATTGTAATCTTCCAGTTCGAAATAGCATTGAACCAGCAAATCCAGAGACTGTTCTGAATAAGGAGAAAGTGGGAAATTCACAATGAGAAAATTAAGATTTTTTATTGTATCATTATATTTTTCCTGGTGGAATTGCGTTAAAGCTAATTGATAAAGAGTTTTATCTTTCTCAGCATTTTGCGGATAACCGTTCCAAAGCCTTTTAAAAGCAATCTCAGCTTTATCGAACTGGTCTTTTTTCAGATAACATTCTCCAATGAAAAAGAGCGATTTCTGAGCTTCATTCGAAGTAGGATATTCTGAGATAACTTTTTCAAATTCAACAACAGCTTCCTCATATAATCCATCATTAAATAAATCCTTCCCAAATTGAAAATCTGAAAAAATAGCTAATGGTATTAACATTAAAAATAGTATCAAAATTAGATTTTTCATAGAACCTCCAACTATGTTTCAATTGTTTTAATTCTTTTTTCTGTGTCAACTAAATGTGATATTTCGATTTATCATTTGACAGGCAAAGAATACAATTTGCTTGTAGCTCTAAGAAAATGCTCAAGGAATTGCGATGTTATTTTTCATTCTTCTTTTTCTTGTAGGAATTGTAGCCGGTTTCATCAATACTCTCGCTGGTGGTGGATCAATATTGGTTTTGCCGGTTTTGATTTTAGCTGGAATTCCATCTACAATTGCCAATGCAACCAACAGGGTTGCGATCCTTTTCCAGAATATAACCGGAACTTACAGGTTTCATAAACACAACCAGCTAAAAATCAAACCTGTAATACACATAACAATTTCTGCAATTATCGGTGCAATTATCGGCTCTTTCTTGGCAGTGAAAATCAGTTCATCTATGTTCGATAAAATTTTGGGAATAATCCTGATTTTCCTTTTACTGCTTATGTTTCGACCTCACAAAGAACGAAACAATTATACAAATTTATTGCCCAAATGGATTGAATGTCTGGTTTTTCTTTTAGTTGGATTTTACGGTGGTTTTATTCAAGCTGGAGTAGGTTTTATTTTCTTAGCTTCTTTGAATCTCGTTGAAGAATTTAATCTTATAAAAGCAAATGCAATAAAGGTTTTCATCATTATGTCTTATACGATTTTTGTAGTAATTATTTTCACAATTTCCGGTAAAATTATCTGGAAGTACGGATTGATTTTAGCTTTGGGAAATATTCTTGGTGCTTATCTGGGAGTTAAAGCAGCCATTAAAAAAGGTGAGCGTTTCGTTCGATTCATCCTTGCTTTTGCTATCGCAATTGCTTGTCTGAAATTATTTGGAATACTTAAACTGTTAGGATTATAGATTTATCAAACCTTGCGAACGGTTACATACAGAGGAATTCAATTTGTTAAACCTTCGCAACGGTTTCTTCCTATTTCCTGACCATTACGGAGGTTTCGTTCCTCAACCATCCGTAAGGTCTTCACCGTAACGTTCCTTCAACCGTCCCGGTTGAAGGACAGGTTAGAGACGACCCTCCCGGTCGGTAAACTATGAAACACCGAGACTGCGTTGCGGAGACGTTGTGTTTCAACCGGGACGGTTGAAACAACGGAAGGGTGAGACGGTTGAAACAACGGAATACTTAAACTGTTAGGATTATAGATTTATCAAATATTGAAAAACTACAATTTCCACTTCTTAATAAAATCAAATAAAATTGAGAAATTCCTTATGTAATCCGGAGAAACATCAATTTGAAGGAGCTTATTTTCATCTTTGATGGTTGTGTAATTGCACCAACCTTCAAATGATTCTAAGAAATAACCAAGATAAAGCAGTTCCTCAGAAATGATGCGAACCAGAATCCTTTTTGTTCCATCTTCTAAGAAATATTCTTTTTTTATCTCGAAGTTCATTCAGCTTTTTCCAATTAAAAATAGTTTTTA
>CAYWPW010000025.1:0-13119 GCA_964460095.1 uncultured Candidatus Cloacimonadota bacterium | reverse complement strand
CCGAAAGTTTTAAAGAAGCGATCATCGCAAATGGCGTCAACACTATTCCAGAATTCAGGATTGTTGGATTTGTATAAAACCTTCTTGAGCGGACGAGTTTTCTTACCATTCTTAATTTCCCAGAACATATCACCACCAAATTGGAAGTTCACACGATGCTGATCGATAGAAAAGGATCCTCGTCCTTCGATATACACTGCATCTTTAGTATCTGCTATCAATTCCTGAGGTGTAAGCTTTTCTTTTCCCGGTTGCAGATAGAGGTTAGGAATTCGATTAATTGGAAAATCAAAATAATTGGTGGCACGATTGCATCCACGGCTCATTTCCAATCCGATGAGCGGAGCAGTAGCACGCGTGTTGCCATATTCGTTCAGAATCCCGTCTTTTACGATATACCACTTCTGGTTGGGAACACCGTCATCATCATAACCTGCTGTGGCAATTCCACCCTCCAATGTATTGTCAGCCACAAAGTTTACCATTTTAGAACCATATTGATAATTGCCCAATTTTTCGGGAGTAGCAAAACTGATGCCGGCAAAATCTGCTTCCCAACCCAGAACACGATCCAGTTCGGTAGGATGACCTACAGATTCATGCATTGTAAGTGCCAAATGATTTGGATTAAGAATTAGGTCGCGACGCTCTTCTGCTCCCAGAGAATCAGCATGAACTTTCATGATAGCCTCTTCTGCTATTTGCACAGCTTTGTCGGTCAGGTTCAAACTGCGTACCCATTCCCAACCGCGAGCCTGACCTCCATGACTGAAGGTGCGGGATTGACTATCACCTTCCGCCACAGCAGTAGCTGTGAAAGATGGTTCGATATAAACTGTTTTGATATCTATTCTGGAACCAAGAGTTGAAGCAAACAATTTTTCGTCTTTGCGACTTTCCAACATGAATATTGCCAGCTTGATCTCAGCATAGTTGAGCATGGTTTTATTTACTTCCATCATCAATTCCACTTTTTCCGAAAGCGGTACATCAAACGGATCGATGCTGAAAGGCGTTTTGTAAGTATCAATGTAGCCACGTTCATGGGCCAACACAAGTCCATTCCTATGACGAATACGTCCTGACTGCTGAGCAATTGCAAACGCTTTCTTTACAGTTTCGTTAACTGCATCCTGTGAAAATACATTGTTGTGAGCAAAGCCCCAGGCACCATTTTTGAATACCCGAATTCCATAACCATACACTTCTTGCAGAGATGTGTTCTTCAGGCTCAGGTTACGCAGATAGATCGTTTCCGTATATGATTTTTGGATGCGGATATCAGCGTAATCAGCGCCCAGCGATTTCGCTGTATCCATTGCAAGTGATAAAAAGTCCACTAAAAACCTCCTTTAATCGTCACATATAATTATTCTTCTATTGTTAATAATAACTTCTTTATTATTTTCGACTGCAATTAAGTTTAACCAATAATGAAATATAGTAATCGAATCATTTTCTCTTTTGTTTACTGATTGGAATTTAGCTATGTTAGTATTAATATATAGTCTATTAAGTTTATCATTATTATTCCATTCAATTTCTTGTGATTCATCTTGAATTAACTCATCAATCCATGTATTAACCTGTTTATACCAATATTCAAAATCTTCCTTTTGAACATATCCGAACATTGCAGAATGAGTTAGCCCTTCACCATGAATCTCTTTTTTGAACCTTTCAATCCCACCTGATTTTCCTGTGCGACTATAAACATATTCTTTACTGAAATCTGAAAGCCGTTTAGCTTCGATACAGAATATTGCTTTATCATTACCATCAAGGTAGAATGCTAAATCACATTGAGGACTCTTTCTTTCCGGATAATCATTAACAATATATTCTTTTGTTAAATTGAAAGTTGAAAGTTCTTCTTTCAAAAACGGATTTAAATACATTTCTATTTTCTGAGTAATTACAGGTTCATTAGAAATTCCTGAGTACTTTTCTTGATAAAGATTAATGAAACCTACAAAATGTTTTTCAAGAAAATCAACGATTGATACAACGTGAGCGGAAGGTTCTAAACATTCAATTTTGCCTATATTGTAATTTATCTTTGATGGAACCACTAATTAAAATCCTTGTTCAATGAAGTCTGCAACTGTTTCATCAGCATCTCTGATGGCAATTGATTTCAGCCAATAACGCAATTGATTTGGTTTGATTAAGTAGATAATGTTTTTCTCATAAATTCGTAAAATGCGGTTTATTCTGAGAGTTGAAGTTGGTTGATGCTTTATTAGACTTTCTAAATGTTTTTCCAATATATCTGTATTGTTTTTAAATTTTTCTAAATCTTGTTCCGGTTTTTCGTCAAAATAGAAGGGATAGCAGATGAATGATGTTGTTTCGATAGGCTCAGCTGCTTTAAATTGTTTGTAAACAGAATTAAGAACCTTTAAATAAACTTTGGAAAATTCTATAAGATTTGGCTGTTCAACATGCTCTAACACCTTAGCTTTTTCACCCTCACGGCGGAAATCGATTTGATATTCTAAGACATCATCAATAAGGATTTGTTCATAAGAAGATAGTTTAATTTCTTCAAAGTTTTCAGGATAGGGAATCGACAGAATATCATCCAACAAAAAAGAACCTGGGCGACTAGTAATTCCCCTACTACTTCTTAGATAAAGATAAAATACCAATAATGTGTTATGCTTCATCCAGTTTTCAATTTTAATTAATTCGGTGCTATCTTGAGAATGAATCCCAATAATTTGATTGGTGAAAGATAAAAAATCTTCTCGATATTCAACAGGTATTCCAGAATGAGGAGCGATTTCTCTTAATAGTAAATGAGGAGGGAAAAAAATTTCCTTGTTCTTTTTTCTATTTCTTAAGAAATATTTTTTATTTAAGCTTACAATAGAATTTTGATTTATACCATCGCTCGTAAAATTTATTGACTTTTCTAAAGAAATTGTTGATTTATTAGTTAGATATTCTGCTGTATATTTTTGTTCTAATTTTTGAAGTTTTTTTATGTCATTTTCAGAAGGATTTATTTTATCTTGTAAATCGTAAAATTCTGTGCTGGCTTTTGGAGTTAAAGCTATATATCCTTCAGCATATTTCCATCCATTTTCTTTCTTGCTGATTAAAAAATCCTTTAACGACCTTACTTTATTCAAATTATTTACAATGTTATTAAGCCTTCCACCGCCAAGTAGATTAACAACCCAAATGAATTTGTTATCCCCCATTTTTTTTCTGTTTATCTTATGAAAATCATATCGATCAATCTCAAAATACATTTTATTATTATTTGTTCTTGTATTCTGTAAAATAATGTGATAAATATTGTTAGTCAATTTTGATGTGTTTTTTATAAAAACAGCAGTAGTCTCGACATTGGCTTTACCATACAGAGAAGGTTTTAGAGCTGAAAAATCATATACATGAGTGATATTAATGTTTTGGAATATATAAGATCTGAAATCAGATGATTGTAAGTTATATAAAAATGGTCCTCCTTTTTGAATTAAACAACATTGTTTATTTTTTTTGCAAAGATTAGAAACTTGTTCCAAAAATAAAAGAGCTAATTGATTATCTGGTATTTTGAAATCTCTTAATAATAACATTTTGTTTTCAATTATCAATGCATCATTTTTGATTTCAGATTCAAATGGAGGGTTACCTATTACCAGATCAAATGTATTTTGAAATTCATCATACATATTGTTGTCATTGAGAATAATGGAAAAAAAATCTTTCTCAATAAGATTTTTTTCAGTTAAATCATCGAATTTTAAGTTTCTTATTTTCTTTGTAGATAGTTGGTCACAAAGAGCAATAGTTAAACTAAAGGCTGCTAATTGAATTGATTCTTTTTGTATGTCGATTCCAAAAATTTTGGTTTTCAATATTTGCTGCAAAACTTCAATTTTTGGTTTTTCCCAATTATGCTTCATCCTCCAAGCTTGCACTAATCGTTTAAAAGCTGCTACCAAGAAAACTCCGGACCCGCAAGCTGGATCTACAACTTTATAATTATCAGTTTCTTCAACTAATTCTTTCAACGGCATACATTGATCAATGAGAAAATCAACCAAAAAAGGTGGTGTATAAACAACTCCTTTGACCTTTGGTAAAAATTCTTCATAAATATTACTTATTAACTCAACAGGTAAATAATTAAATGAATATAATTTCCAAATATGGAGTTGTTTTCTTTGATCAACACAACTATCAAAAACATCCAAAAATAAACTAAGATCTTTATTCCTTAATATTTCGCATTCTCTTTTATCTAAATTAAAAATATTTCCATTAAATTGGTTTTCTAAAGTTTGAAAGAGTTCAACAATTGCACCTTTTCTTTTTAAAACAGAAATAAACGAATCTTCTAATTCAGAGAATTCCTTAAAAAAACCTTTATTAAATATTCTATCTCCATTTTTGTCGGTTCGTTCTTCCAAATATTTTACTAAAATAGAACGAAGTAATAGTTTTTGATAAAATTCTTTAACTTCTTTTTTGTTTTGATTCTGCTCTTTTTCTACAATTTCATCCAATATATTTTTAAGTTTTTTGAGCAGAATTTCATAGGAACTGTTTTCAAATTTGAAATATTTTTGATAGTTTTGATCATTCCAAAACGAGCCATTGTCTAATCGCTTTGCCGAGAAATCTGCGATTTCAATTATATCAATTATTGATGGTTTAAAGGCAGAATTTTTGTATTCAGGTTGTTGATAACCGCTGAAAATGATTATATCTGTTTTTGTAAAAGCATAAATTAATGGGATCTTTGAACTCAACCAAATATTCTTTACAGTCTCACCAAATGAAGTAGATAACTCAAAGTCATCTGTAAAATCAAAAATATATGCTTGTGGTAATGCTGGACGAGAACCATCTTCAAACTTTCTAAAATATACTGCAGTAACTTCCTTAGGCTTTTTCGCATCCTCAATGACTTTAAATTTTTTGGCTTCCTCTAGAGCAAAGCGAATATATGCATCCTGAGGTTCTGAGTTAATGAGGTAGAGATTTTCAGCAAGACTAAAATCTAATTTTTTTAACTTATCAGTAAATTTTTGTTTCATAAGTCAAACAAAATAGGAGTCTAAAAAATGTCAATTTCTTACTTATTCTGTCGCAAAGTCGGGGTAATATTTGGCATTTCCTGTAACAAAGTCAGAGTAAATGTTCCCTCAGTTTATGATAAATTTAACCTGTAATCCTTATTGAGAGCGAAACTTTCCTTCTCAAAAGGAAAAAACTCCATTAATCTATCCTTTTCAGAAGGAAAACTTGTATATTCCTATTAACTTCAAACTTCTGAAGTTTTAGAATATTTCAGAATTTTTTTTATTTCTTGACTAAAGAAGAATAAAAAACATAATTTCCAAAAAGTTTTTGGAAGTAATTATCATGGACGATATTAAAATAATTGATGTAAACCAGGAAAATATTTCTCAGTATCCACCTGTATGCTTTCTAAATCCCCAAAATGAAGGATATCTGAAAAAGTTGGAATGGGTAAAAAAGCGTTTTTCCGAAGGTCTGAAGATTAAACTCTTATATCTGGAAAATAATAAAAAACCTATTGGTTATATTGAATACATTACCGGAGAACTCGCCTGGCGAGCTGTTGATGCAAATGGATATATGTTTATACATTGTATATGGATCACTCCAAATAAAAACAAAGGAAAAGGATATGGTTCTATCCTTATCAAAGAATGTATTGAAGATGCAAGGGCTGAAGGAAAACAGGGTGTTGCTGTGGTTACAAGTGAAGGATCATTTATGGCAGGCAAATCTCTTTTTATGAAAAATGGATTTAAATCTGTGGCTTCGGTAAAACCGTCATTTGAATTAATGGTAAAAACTTTCAAGAGAGAACCCTTCAAAAAGCTAATACCTTTGCCGAAATTCAATGATTGGGAAAAGCAGCTTAGCAAATATCAGGGACTGAATTTTATCTATGCAGATCAATGTCCGTGGGTTGCCAGGTCCATTAAAGAACTCAGCAAAATCGCCAAGGAAAAAGGTTTTGAAGTAAAAATAATTGAATTCAAAAATGCAAAAGAAGCTCAGAATGCTCCATCAGTTTATGGCATATTTAATCTGGTTTTTAATGGAAAACTCTTTGCAGACCATTATATCTCAAACAAAAGATTTCTGAATATAATCGAGAAGGAGTTGAGAAAATAATAGGTGGATAAGAATATGAAAGAAAATCCTAAAATCAGCAACTTTCTGCAAGATATATTATTTATGAGTGAAGACAAAGGGGAAATCGTAATTTCTCTGAGAAAATTAATTCTGGAGATTGCTCCGGATGCAAAACAAGAAATAAAATACGGAGGTCTTGTTTTTTTATTGATAGTAGACTTATATGCGGAATCTTTGTTAGGAAGAATCATATATCTGTTGAATTTACTAATGGAGCAGAAATGCAAGACCCTGAAAATTTCCTGGAAGGTGGAGGAAAATACAGACGGCACTTGAAAATATTCAAATACGATGACATTAAGAATAAAAAAGCCGGATATTATATTAAGCAAACTTTCATATTATAAAAAAGACTTCTTTTGAGTATTGAGTAAGAAAAAAATAGTTAAACAAAAAACTCTTTCAATTTGCTGAAAAAGGATTTTTCCGGTCTCAGTTTCTTTTCCGAATCAAATTTTCCCAATTTCTTTAATAGTTCTTTTTCTTCTGAATTAAGCTTTGTGGGAGTGATAACCAGAACCTTCACATAAAGGTCACCATGATAAACACTGTTCACATGCGGCAGACCCTGGGATCTCAATCGAAATACTTTTCCGGATTGAGTTCCTGAAGGGATTTTCATTTTTACTTTTCCGGAAAGGGTTGGACACAGGATTTCACTGCCCAGAGCTGCTTGCGAAAAACTGATAGGATATTCACAAATAAGGTTGGCATCATTTCTTTCGAAGATTTTGTGCTCTCTTTCATGAACCAGAACGAGAATATCGCCATTTGTACCACGTCTCTTACCGCGATTTCCCTGCCCTCTCAACCGAATATATTGTCCTTCAGATACTCCAGCAGGCATGTGTACATTTATGGTTTTTGTTTTTGGAACTCTACCTTCACCACTGCATTTAAGGCATTTATTTTTTATGATTTTTCCCTCACCACGACACGAAGGGCAAGTTACAACTGTCTGCATATGACCAAATAAAGAACGAGTTGTCTGCATTACCTGTCCCGAACCGTGACATTGATGACAGGTTTTTACTTCACCATCTGCAGAACCAGTTCCATTGCAGGAATCACAAGTATCTTTCACACTGATTTTTATCTTCTTATTGATACCTTTGGAAATTTCTTCCAGGGTAAGCGAAATGTTTATCTGAAGGTCTTCACCGCGATTACTTCTTCCTGAGTGAGATCTACCTCCAAAAGGACTTCCACCAAAAAGAGATTCAAAAATACTGCCCAAACCACCACTGCCAAAAATATCTGAGAAATCACCGGCATGAGTAAAATCACCCCATGAAAATCCACCACCACCAAATGCACCATCTAATCCGGCATGACCGAATTGATCATATCGCTGTTTTTTATCTTTGTCAGAAAGAACCTCGTAAGCTTCAGATGCTTCTTTGAATTTTTCTTCAGCAGCTTTATCATCTTTGTTTTTGTCAGGATGATATTTCATTGCCAGTTTTCTGTAAGTTTTTTTTATCTCAGAATCTGGGGCGTTTTTATTTACTCCCAGAACTTCATAATAATCTCTTTTTGCCATTGTTTTCCTTTAAAAACTAAACCTTGAAAGGGCTTAAAAGTATTTTCTTTCTGCTAAACCCTTTCAAAGGTTTTCTATATTTATTTCCTGATTTACAAGTTCAACCTGTTAACTAAAAACTTCCCAAATCTTTGAGATTTGGTAAGTTATTTATCCTCGTCCACAACCTCGAAATCAGCATCAACAGGACCTTCTTCTTTGGTTTCCTCCGGTTTTGGTTGTGCGCCCATTTTGCTCGGGTCAAAACCTGCATCCTTCATATCCGGACCAGCTCCAGCACCTTGAGCAGCCTGTTGTTTCTGCATTTCTGCATAAATGATTTCGCCGATTTTCTGAGCCTTTTTGGCAAGTTCATCACGAACTGCTTCATATTCTTCTTTAGAAGCGGATTTTTTTGTGAGTTCTTCCAGTTTTTCTTTTGCTTCTTTGATGGCATCTTCAACCGTCTTTTTCTCATCCGGAGAGAGTTTGTCACCATATTCTTCCAGACTTTTTTCGGTTGAGAATATCAATGTATCAAGTTCATTTCGAGCAGTGATAGATTTTTTTTGTTTCTTATCTTCATCTGCATGAGCTTCAGCATCTTTCACCATTCTTTCGATTTCTTCTTCACTCAAAGTTCCGGTTCTTTCGATTTTTATAGATTGTTCTTTTCCGGTTCCTTTATCTCTGGCATTAACGTGTAGAATCCCATTTGCATCGATATCAAAGGTAACTTCGATCTGAGGAAGACCACGTGGAGCTGCCGGAATGCCAGTGAGTTCAAATCTGCCGAGAGTACGGTTATCACCAGCCATAGAGCGTTCACCCTGAAGAACGTGAATAGAAACAGCAGGTTGATTATCTGCTGCTGTTGAGAAAATCTGGCTTTTCTTGGTTGGAATCGTGGTATTTCTTTCTATGAGAGTTGTCATCACAGCACCCAGAGTTTCAATGCCAAGAGAAAGTGGAGTTACATCCAGAAGAAGGATGTCATTAAGATTTTCATCTCCAGCTAAAATTCCACCTTGAATAGCTGCACCAACTGCAACAACTTCATCCGGATTTACCGACTGATTCGATTTCTTCTCAAAGAATTCCTCCACCGCTGCTACAACCGCCGGAATTCGTGTACTTCCACCTACAAGCAGAATTTCATCGACATCATTGACTGTAAGTTTGGCATCCCTTAAAGCCAGTTTACAAGGTTCAATAGAACGAGCTATAAGACCACTTGTCATCCTGTTAAACTGAGAAAGCGAAAGATCCAGGTTCAGGTGTTTCGGTCCGCTGGCATCTGCTGTGATAAAAGGCAAATTGATGTTTGTAGTTTGAGTTCCTGAAAGCTCGATTTTAGCTTTTTCAGCAGCTTCCTTTATTCTTTGCAAAGCCATTGGATCATTTGAAATATCAATGCCTTCCTGTTTTTTGAATTCACTAAGAATCCAATCCATGATTATTTTATCAAAGTCATCTCCACCGAGATGAGTATCTCCATTTGTAGAAAGAACTTCCACAACACCTTCAGCAACTTCCAAAATTGAAATGTCAAAAGTTCCACCGCCGAGATCATAAACTGCAACTTTTTCTTCTTTCTTACTTTCCAAACCATAAGCAAGAGCTGCAGCAGTAGGTTCATTTATGATCCTTTTCACATCCAGACCAGCAATTTTACCAGCATCTTTCGTTGCCTGTCTTTGCGCATCGTTGAAATATGCTGGAACAGTAATTACAGCTTCTTCGATTTTACTACCGAGATGAGCTTCGGCAGTTTCCTTCATTTTGGTGAGTACCATCGAAGAAATTTCTTGCGGAGTGTGGTCTTTGTTTTCCACATTGATGTGAACTCTAACCTCACCGGATTTTCCACTTTTCACAATATAATTCACATTTTGAATTTCAGAACCAACTTCGTTGAGTTGTCTCCCCATAAACCTTTTGATGGATGAGATTGTATTTCTGGGATTTGTAACAGCTTGACGCTTTGCCAATTGACCCACCAATCTTTCCTTATCTTTTGTGAAAGCCACTACAGAAGGAGTTGTTCTGCTTCCTTCAGCACTTTGAATTACAACGGGTTTTCCACCTTCCATCACGCTTACGCAGGAATTTGTAGTTCCTAAATCAATTCCGATTATTTTACCCATTTTTCCTCCTTATCACAGCCTAGTTCCGAAGTTTTCGGGACAAAGCCGGATATATTTTTTTTATTTTTTTTAACTTAAGTCAGGCCGAGTTAGAAAAATGCCTAAACTCAAGTTTTAGTATTTTTTATTGGTTTCTCTCCGTTTGAAACAGCAACTCTTGCAGCTCTTATCACTTTTTCATTCATCAGATATCCATTCTGGATTACAGCTACGATTTTGTTTTCTTCCAGATCGGAAGGAATGTGTGCCAAAGCTTCATGATAATTGGGATCAAATTCTTTTTCCAAGGCTTCAATTTTGGAAACTCCTTCCTTTTTAAGAACACTTTCCAATTGCTGATAAATCAAATCAATTCCATTTTTAAAGGATTTTAAATTCTGTTTCTTATTCTCAGGATGAAGAGCTCTTTCAAAATTATCTGCCACATCACAAAGTTCTAAAACCAATCTTTCTGTAGCGTTTTTGATCCAACCGGATTTTTCCTCGAATGAACGTCGTCGAAAATTATCAAATTCCGCAGCAGTCCGTATCCATTTATCTTTTATCTCTTCATTTTCCATTTGCAATAAAGCATATTTCTCTTTCAAAGAAAGCTTTTTTTCTTCCACTTTTTTTTCTTTTTTATTAACTTCAATTTTATCTTTTTTATTTTCTGTCATTTTGAGGTACCATCATTCCCTTTTTTGTGGTTTTTGTAATTATTCTGGCAATCTCTTTTATGATCGGAATGTTCTTCCTGTAATCCATCCTAACGGGACCAAGAACACCCAGAAATCCCGGAATACCAAAAATCTCATATTTAGCGTAAATAAGCGAATAATTAGCCAGTTCAGGCTGTCCCAAATCTTCTCCAAGAAGAATGTTCAAAGAATCTTTAGAATCATATTTCTGCATAATTCTAACCAGGTGATCCTGACGCTGGATGAAACCCAGAAATGTCAAAATCGAGCTTTTATCATCAAATTCCGGTTGTTCCAGAAAACTTATATTTCCATCAAAATGAATGAAATAGCTGCTGATTTCCGTGATCGCATTATTAAGTTCATCCAGAAAAAGTTTAAGAAGTGTGTTTTCTTCTGTTACATGTTCAGATACTTCATCCAAATATTTATTTTGAATATCATAAAGCCGCAATCCCACAAACTCATCATTAACATAGCGAACTATTGCTTTCAACTGCTGTTCTCCGATACTATGATCACACTTTAAAATCACGGTTTTATCCAATCCGGAATCCAAGCTGACCACAAAAAGAAGCTTGTCGGAAGAAATCTTGAAAACGTCTAATTTATCCAGGTATCCATAAGATACTTCCGGTTCTGCCACAAAGCTCAATTGGTCTGTTTCTCTTGCCAGAAGCTGCATTATGTAATGAAGAGCCAAGGGTGTATCGCGATAATTTTTTACGATGATTTCGCGCAATAAATCTGTTTTCTCATACTCAGAATTTCCATATTCCTGCATAATTTGAGCAATATATTTTCTATAACCTTTTATGGTTGGAACTCTTCCAGCTGAGGTGTGAGGTTGATAAAGCAGGTTATTTTTTTCAAGCTTATTCAGGTCAATCCGAATCGTGGCAGGACTGGCGTCCTTGATATATTTTTCACTTATAAGTTTGGATGAAACAGGTTCTACAGAGTGGATGTATTCTTCAATCAAATAAGAGAGAACCTTTTCCTGCCTGATTATATTTTTCTTCATTTCAAATCCTTCTTTTAGCACTCCAAATTTCTTACTGCTAACAAAAGACAATTTAATTCAAAATGATAAATTGTCAATCTAAATCTTAGAGTGCTAACTTTTGAAGGATTGAGATATTATTTGTGTGATTTTGTTTTTTAGGAAGTAATTAAAATTTCTAAGTATACAGTTCAAACCCAAAATTTGACGGTTTATAATACATTTTCTCACTCATTTTATCCGGGAAATAATTTTGATAAGAAAATGCATCTACATATTCATGGTCATATTAATAATCTTTTTCATAGCGACGAACCAGAGATGATAAAACAGAATATAGGTAATTGTTTGAGGATTAAGGGATTTGCTTTGAAGATGTGTGAAGGAATCTGACAATTATAATATTTTCCTACAACAAAATCATTGATTTCTAATTAGACCTTTTACGTTCTTTAGCTTCTCTCAATTCGCTTTCCATCTCAACAACTATATCAGTAAACCTACCTTTATCATTATTCTCTTTCATTAATGCAATTAGTTTTATCATTTCTTGTTCTATAGTAAAGTCTTTTTCAAAATCATCATTGTATATATTAGGTAAACATCTTTTGACAATCATTTTGTTAACTCGTTGTAAGCGAAAACAATCTTCACCTTTTAAATATTTAGCAGATGCAGATATTAAGCTGAAAAGCGCATCTGTATAAAATTCTCTAAACAAATTATACCTGCCCTGAATATGAAATACTCCTCCGATAATAGCTTCTGATTTCTTATCAAATTCAATCCCCATTTTTTCAATTTTCTTTTCAAAACGTTTTTCATGCAAATCGAAATGGGATTTAATCTTATTATTTATTTCTTTTAATAATTCCTGTTTTAGATTTTCTTTTTCAACTTTTAATTTTCGGGTCTGGTAAAAGTTTGTGAATATTGGAATAAGAACAACTACAAATGCAACAATAATACCAAAGAAAGTCATCATATCTGAGTATAAGGAATGTATTTTATCAAGAATTTTCAGGTTGCTATCTGTTGTATTAATCCCTTTCTGTATTGTTGGTTGTTCAGTGGTAACATCCACATTATTTGAGTATATTAACGTACTATATGATAGAATCATCAATAAGATAATTATAAATATTTTCATCTCTCTCCTCCTAATAGCGGTTTTTCTATTTTTCTACAGATTTAACATAATTTCAAAGTCAGAAATTTAAAATCTTTGTCAATTATTAAAAAAAACTCACTCTTTGATCTTGTCCTTGAAACATTTCTTTAAAACAGCTTTCAGTTTAAGATTAATTCATTATTAAAATGTCACCTATTATGTTACCTCAGTAATAATAATTATTTATACCTTTTAATATTTTCAGCCCAAAAAATAATTAAAAATAATCAAGTAATTTTCAGATTTCATTATTTTTTCTATTGCTCTTCCTTCAATTTTTTCCACCAATCTAACCGTTTCTTAATCTCTTTTTCAAAACCGAATTTGGAAGATTTGAAAACATTTTCTTATTCATTTTATCCGGGAAATATGATATTCATAAGCTTCAGAAAAACATTTGATAT
>CAYWPW010000024.1:11951-13627 GCA_964460095.1 uncultured Candidatus Cloacimonadota bacterium | reverse complement strand
AAATCCAGAAGAATTCGCCAGCAGAATATCTCGGGTATTTCAAGTTGGAAGATTTCGTTCATTTGATGAATCACTGCCATCTGATTGTTACTTCAGTGACAATGGCGATGCATATCGCAATTGCAATAGAAAAAAAGATTGTTCTTCTCAATAATATTTTTAACAAGAATGAATTCGAACTTTACGGATTGGGTGAAATTCTTCAACCGGAAGGAAAAGATTGTCTGGGTTGTTACAAGAATTTTTGTGATGAAAAATGTATGAGTACGATTTCTTCAGATCTGGTTTTTAGAACAGTTCAGAAACTATTGAATTGATTATAGAACCCTCGTTCCCAATTTGAACTTGGGAACGAGGGTTTAATAATGGGAACAAATAAAAATGAAGATAGCTTTTCTAGGACCTGCCTATCCTTTAAGAGGTGGCATTGCTCAATTCATTGCTCTTCTTGCTGAGGAATTTATCAAAAAGAACCACGAAGTTAAAATCTTCTCTTTCAAAAAACAATATCCCAAACTTTTTTTCCCCGGTAAAAAACAAATTGAAAAAAACGAGAAAGCTCCTGATTTTGATATTCAGCCTGTTCTAACTCCTTACAATCCTTTCACCTGGATTCCAACAGCAAAAAAAATAAAACAGTGGCAACCAGATATTCTCATCTTAAAATACTGGATACCATTTTTTGCACCTGCTTTTGGATTTGTTCTGCTTTCATTAAAATCCTCCAAAATCAAGAAAATCTATCTTATCGATAATATTGAATTTCACGAAAAATGGTTATTTGCCAAAACTCTGACCAAATTTGCTTTTTCAAAAGCTGATAAATTAATCACTCTGTCCAAAGCTGTTTACAAAAATGCGAAAGAAATGTTTCCTCAGAAACAAGTTATTCCTGGTTTTCATCCCACTTACAATTGCTACGACCAAAACAGGTTCGATAAAATTTCTGCAAAAGAGAAACTCGGTTTGAATGAAAAAAAAGTCATTTTATTTTTCGGATTTATCAAACCATATAAAGGATTGGATCTACTTCTTTATGCATTTCCAAAAATACTTGAAAAAATTCCGAATGCACATCTTCTTATTGTTGGTGAAACATATGGAAGTTCCGAAAAATATTATAAAATTATTAAAGATTTACTTCTTTCAGGAAATATCAAATTCATAGAAAGATTTGTGCAAACAGATGAAGTGGAAATATTCTTTAAAGCTGCAGATGTTTTGGCTCTCCCTTATAAACAGGCAACTCAAAGTGGAATAGCTCAGATTGGATTTGATATGATGCTGGGAGCAGTTGCCACTCCTGTGGGTGGGCTGCCGGAAATCGTCATCGATAAGAAAACAGGAATTGTGGCAAAATCGTGTTCTGCAAATGATTTCGCTCAAGCAGTTTTAGATTTTTTTAAATTAGATGAAAAGAAACTAAAAGAAAATATCGAGATTGAGAATCAGAAATATTCCTGGGATAGTTTTGCTGAAATAATTTTGAAATAAAAAAAGTCTCAAACAAAAGCTTGAGACTTTTACATATAAACTCGAATCTATTTTTTACCTTTTATCGCTTCAATTGGACAACACTCAATACACTTTCCGCATTCAATGCAGGCGTCTGTGATAACAAATTGTTCATCTCCTTCAATGATTGCAGAAACCGGACAGTTATCAACACATATTCC
>CAYWPW010000024.1:0-11851 GCA_964460095.1 uncultured Candidatus Cloacimonadota bacterium | reverse complement strand
ATTTTATCTGTTAATTCCTGAATGTCCTTCATAACTTTTTTAAGATCATCCTCAGTAATTTCGCTGTTCTTTTCCATTTTTTTGGCAATCTCATTTCCTTCACGACGGATATTTCTAACTTCTACTTTACCTTCTTCTGTCATACTTTTGATTTGTTTCACAATATCTTTTCTGGTTTCTTCTGTTAAAGGTTGGAATGGAAGGCGGATCACTTTGCCATCATTATCCGGAGTAACGCCAATATTTGAAGCTAAAATTGCTTTTTCAATATTAACTAACGTGGTTTTATCCCAGGGTTGAATTATTATTAGACGTGGCTCAGGAATCGTAATATTACAAAGTTGTTTAACCGGAGTTTGTTGCCCGTAATAATCGATTGTAATCTCATCCAAAAAAGAAGTATTTGCTCTACCGGTTCTGGTCCTGGAAAAATTCTTCAATAATGAATCGAATGCAGTTTCCATCTTAACTTCTAAATCTAACATTAAATCATCCATAAATAACTCCAAAAAAGATTTTCCAAAAGATTATTGATGAACAAATGTGCCTTCGGTTTTATGGAGAATAGCTTCCTTCATATTATTCTTTTTGGTTATGTTAAATACTTTGATAGGCATATTAAATTCTCTTGCCAGCGAGAAAGAAGTCATATCCATAACTTTGAGTTTTTTCGCTAAGACTTCATCGAAAGTAATATCTTTTATCAATTTTGCACTTTTATCTTTTGCAGGATCCTTTGTGAAAACACCGTCAACTTTTGTGCCTTTCAGGACCACATCAGCATTCAATTCAATAGCTCTGAGAACAGCAGCAGTATCGGTTGTGAAAAAAGGATTCCCGGTTCCTGCGCAGAAAAAACAGATTTTTCCTTCTTTCATCGATGTTTTCGCACGACTTGGAGAATAAAATTTCGCTACCTTATCTATTTGAACAGCAGAATAAACTTCCGTAAGATAATTCTTTTTATTCAGCAAATCGCTCAAAATCAAGGCATTCTGAATAGTAGCAAGCATTCCCACATCATCAGCAGTAGAGCGTCTCAGACTATCGCCTGTTTCGGATGCTCCTCGAAAAAAATTTCCGCCGCCCAAAACTATACCGATGCTGTAACCTAACTTTCTGATAGAAATTATCTCGTTAATCAGATTATCAACCGTTTTTAAATCAATCCCAAAACCTCTTTTCCCTGCTAAAATTTCACCACTGATTTTAAGAATTATTTTCTGGACTTTTTCCGGTTTATAAAAGGCAACCATTTTTTAACTCCCCAAACTATAGCGATTAAACCTTGAAACCTGCATGTTCTCTCCTAAAGCAACAATTGCTTCATTGATCACATCGCGAACTTTTTTATCCGGGTCTTTAACAAATTCCTGTTCCAAAAGACAACTCTGTTTGATGAATTTTTTGATTTGACCTTCCACAATTCTATCAATGATTTTTTCAGGTTTTCCTTCATTCAGAGCTTTGTTTCTATAAATTTCCTTTTCAGATTCAATCAATTTGGAATCCAGATCCTTTTCGGAAATTGCCACCGGATTGGAAGCTGCAATATGCATGGCAATATCTTTGCACAACACGAGGAATTTCTCGTTTCGAGCTACAAAATCTGTTTCGCAATTAACTTCTAACAAAACACCAATGCGTCCATTACCATGAATATATGAATAAATTCTACCTTCTTTGGTTTCTCTTTCAGCTTTTTTGGCAGCCTTGCTAATTCCTTTTTCCCTGAGATATTTGATGGCTTTTTCCATGTCACCATCACATTCGGTAAGAGCTTTCTTGCAATCCATCATTCCAGCATCTGTTTTAGCTCGAAGTTCCATTACTGTTTTAGCAGATATTTTCATCTATTTTCTCCTGTAGTTTATAATTTTTTCTCTTCTTTCTTTCAGTTGTTTCAGTTATAGATTTTTTATTGACGCTGTTTTTTCGATTCAATATGATCTGGTTTCTATACTCTCCAAATAATTTATCATATTTTATCTGCATTCACCAGCGTCTAAATTTCTCCCGCTTTTTCTTTTTTGTCTGTAGATTTTTTAGTTGTAGTTTTTTTTGTAGTCTTTTTGGGAGTAGTTTCTTTTTCTGGTTTTTCGTCAGATGTTTTTTTCTTCTTTGTTTTTGCTATTTCTTTTTTTGGTTTTTCTTCGATTTTCTCAGGTACTATATCTGGTTTCTTTTCAATTGCTTTCGGTTTTGATTCTTTTATTGGTTTTTCTTTCTTAGATTTCTTTTCTTCAGATTTTGGTTTTAGCTCTTTTTTAGGTTTCTCTATCTTTTCTTTTTTTGGTTTTTCAACTTCAGGTTTCTCTTCAATAACTTCTGGTTTAGATTTTTTTTCTGGTTTTTCTATTTCAACTTTTTCTTTTGTGACTTCTTTTTTAGATTCCACTTTTTTAGGTTCTACTTTTTTTTCTTCTACTTTTTCAGGTTCTTTTTTCTTGGGTTTCTCTTTATGAATCTTCTCAGGCTTTTCCTGTGTAGCCTTTTCTTCAAGCTCAGGTGAAACGATGTCTGCACCTTCCATATATGCTTGTTTACCCTCAATAACAGCATTTGCAAGTGTATCTGCGATCAATAAAATCGCTCTGATTGCATCGTCATTGGCAGGAATAATATAATCGATTATGTCCGGATCGCAATTTGTATCTACCATTGCTACAATGGGAATATTAAGTTTACGAGCTTCATGAACTGCTATTTTTTCTTTGATTGTATCCACGACAAAAACCGCTCCCGGAAGTTTATCCATTCCGCGAATTCCGCCAAGTGCGCTGTCGATTTTATCATAAACTTTTCTCATTTTTGTTGCTTCCAATTTGGTGAAACTATTGATTGTGCCGTCTTCTACTATCTGTTCGTAATAATCCATTTTTTCAATGCTCTGACGAATTGTTCGCATATTGGTCAGCATGCCGCCATACCAGCGATTACTTACGAAAAAAGTACCACATTTTTTTGCAGACTTCTCAACAGACTCTTTTGCTTGCTTCTTCGTACCCACGAATAATACGGATTCGCCTTTGCTGACGATATCTTTAATAAACATGTAAGCTTCATGAACTGCATCTAAAGTTTGTTTCAGATCTAAAATGTGAATTCCGTTTCTTTTGATGAAAATGTATTTCTTCATCTTGGGATTCCACTTGTGGGTTTGATGACCGAAATGAACACCACTTTCTAAAAGTGATTTCATGGTAATAATTGCCATTCTTTCTCCTTGTTACGGTTATTTTTTCTTTTTGGAATCTATCGCAATTCAATCCGGCAAGTGCCGGACACCGCCTTGCAAATCCCAAAAAGTTTTTTCACTGCAAAACCACGAAAACCATGTGAATTTTTTCGTGTCTAATTCTACCAAAAATATTAACGTTTTGAGAATTGGAAACGCTTTCTCGCTTTAGGCTGACCTGCTTTTTTACGCTCAACCATTCTTGAATCACGAGTCAGAAATCCATTCTTTTTCAAGGCTGGTCGCAGTTCTTCATCATATTTTATCAACGCCCTGGCAATTCCCAATCGAATTGCACCAGCTTGACCGGATAAACCACCACCATTAACATTAACATTAATATCTACTTTATCGGAAAGACCTACTAATCTCAAAGGTTGTTCAACCACCATCTCCAGAATTTCACGAGCGAGATATTTCTTCATAGTTCTCTTATTTGCGATTCTCTTACCGGTTCCAGCAGTTAAACGAACTCGTGCAACAGATTCTTTTCGTCTACCAACTGCATCAAAATATTGCATTTAGTATCCTCCTAATTTGCAATCGAAATAGCTTGAGGGTTCTGAGCAGAATGAGGATGCTCATTGCCTGCATATACTTTTAATTTTTTTATCAATTTTCTTCCCAGAATATTTTTTGGAAGCATTCCTTTAACCGCATGTATGATTATTTCTTCAGGCTTTTCCAAGAGCATTCTTTTATATGAAATTTCGCTCAATCCACCCGGATAACCACTATATCTTTTGTATGTTTTCAAGAGTTCTTTATTTCCGGTTAACCTGATTTTCTCAGCATTAATTATAACCACAAAATCACCAGTATCTAAATGAGGACTGAAATAAGGCTTATTTTTCCCTCTTAACAAAGTAGCAACTTTCGTTGCCAAACGTCCCAAAACTTGATCTGAAGCATCTATCAAATACCAATCCTGCTTTATCTGTTCCGCCTTTGGTGTAGCTGTTTTCATGCTTTCTCCTTACATATAATTATCAAGGGAACAAAATATTTATTGCCTGTTTCCTGTGTCAAGCATAATGAGACTGTGTAAATAAAAAACTGTATTTACTTACTTTTTTTAGATTACCGATTTTGTTAAAACTGAGTAAAAACCAAAAATGTTGCCAAATAAATTACATTTTCAAAAGTAGTTACAAATAAAATTTCTTAGGATAAATTTATGAAAATCAAAACTTCCGTTATTATCAGATTGCTAATCGCTTTAGTGTTAGTTACCATTATTTTCATTGATACAATTATCATCCGTCAGTTGAATAAAAAAATCGAAAATATAACGATTCTAACCTATGATTCTGATTCCTTAGTCGCCTTCACTCCCAAATCGAATAATAAACCGATGATAGTTGTAACACCAGATTTTATTGATAAATACACAAAATATCATTCACCGTTCAATGACGATTTAACTTTTAATGAGCTTATGGAAAAATACATCCGAAACAGATGGGCAGATCAATATGGAACTCCTCGCGGTAATAAAGAATATCGCAGAATTCACGAAGGAATCGATCTATATGTGTCGGAAAATACTCCGGTTTACCCTCTGGCAGATTATGGAATTGTGACAGAAGTAAGTGATAATCCACATTATTTAATTCAAGTTGAGTGCACAAATCCAGAAGGTGAAATCGATTCTGTGAAAGTAGAATACGGCAAAATTGTACGAATTTTATATCCGGAAGGAATTGAAAGCGTGTACGCTCATTTGAATGAAGTATTTGTAAATTTAGGTCAGGAAGTAAATCGAAACACCAAAGTTGGATTAACCGGCAGAACCGGAAATATTCGTAATAGCGGAAAGCCTTCTCATTTGCATATGGAACTACGATATGATAATAATACATCTTTCGATCCCAGGTACAGGTTGCGTTTCAAAGGAAGTTCTATTAAGCACTTTTTAGAATTCTTGAAAATTGGTGAAAATTAGAATTAATGAAAAAAGTTTGTCTGAAAAAAATTAATGTATTCATCCTATTAATTTTAGCATTTTCATTTCTGAATTCTGAACCTTTTATCTCATTTGAAAAAGTTGAACACTATTTTGGAAATATTAAAGAAGAAGAAGGTTCAGTTGAATATGATTTCATCTTTTCAAACACTGGTGATAAACCTTTAAAATTGATAGATGTAGAGACTTCCTGAGGTTGCATTGTTCCCGGTTGGTCAACCGGAATAATCAAACCATTCCAAAAAGGCTTTATTAAAGTTCTGTTCTTACCTGAAGACAGAGCCGGAAAATTCTGTAAAACCATCACCATCACTTCCAATGCGAAGAATGATGTCGCTGTATTAAAAGTAATCGGAAATGTAATTCCTGACCCGACTAAATTCCGCGCAGAAATTGGTGATTTGAAATTAATCTCAAAGAATTTTGATTTGAAAAATATTCTGGATTAGGAAATTCGATTCGATACATTACACGTTCAAAATTCAGGTACAGAATCTTTGAAAATCTCGTTTGCTAAATTGCCCAAACATCTAATTATGAAAGCAGTTCCTAAAATCCTCCAACCATCTGAATTTGGAGAAATCATTATTTCCTTAAAGGCATCCAAAAAAAAAGATTATGGATATTTCACTGATATTATTATAATAAAAACAAGTTCCAAATCCCGGAAAAAGAACGGAAAAATAATTGTTTTCGGAAAAATTTTCGAAGATTTTTCTCTCCTTTCTCAAGAAGATTTAATTGCTGCTTCAATCATCAAATTTGATGAGATAATTTTCAATATTGGAAGAATCCTAAAAGGAAACAAAAAAAGATTTTCTTTAAATTTTTCAAATTTTGGAAAAGATGTTCTTATTGTTCGAAAAATCGAGGTCATTCCCGCATTTACAATTATATCATTTGATGAAGAAAAAAAACCAGGTCAATCGGGTCAAATTGAATTGGAGTTTAAAGCATTTGGTTCGGAGAGACAAGTTCGCTATCCAATTACAATAATATCAAATGATCCAATAAATTCATATTCCACCCTCTTTGTTGAAGCAAGTATAATCAATGAAAACAGCGAAAATCAAATCATACAGGAAATTGCACTTAACGATGTTCTGAATCTAATTCGCAATAATTCATCGAATGAAAATTTCATCATTCTGGATGTGAGAACTTATGATGAATTCATTTATGGTCATATTCCGAATGCGATCAATATTGATTATTATTCTGGGAATTTTGAGAAAAATTTGCTGAACTTACCAAGAGATAAAATTTACTTAATTTACTGTAAGAAAGGAATAAGAAGCCGCTCTGCTGCTGAAATTATGGGTAATAATGGCTTTCAGTTTATCTTCAATTTTTCCGGAGGAATTGATGAATGGGAGAAAGAGCGTCTTCCATTACAGCAATGATCTCCTATGAAACCAAAGCCTTTCTGTCATTCCCAACTCGATTGGGAATCTATCGAAAGTAAATAAACAAATATTATTAAATATTTATAGATTCCCGCTTGCGCGGGAATGACAATAATATGGATACGCAAGCTACTCATTAAAATCATTGACATCAAAATCAAAGAAAAAAATATTGCCCAAGTGAAATATAAGTATTCAAAAAATCAGGAGATAGATGATGAAAAAAGGAATTCACCCGAAGTATAAAAAGGTTAATGTAACCTGTGCTTGCGGTAATACTTTCGAAACAAAATCTACAAATCCCAACATCAGTAAAGTTGAGATTTGCTCGAATTGTCATCCTTTTTATACAGGTAAACAGCGGCAAATTTCTAAAGAGGGAAGAGTAGAAAAATTTCAGCAAAAATACGGTCTTAATAAAGATAAATAGCAATTTCAAACTTTTCGCACCATAACCGTTTTAATCAAGTGTTATGGTGCGTTTTTTTTAAGGTACAATCTAATGAAACAAGAAAAAGAAAAAATACAGATTCAGATTGGCGGACAAGCTGTTATTGAAGGTGTGATGATGAGAGGACCTCAATTTCTGGCAACTGCTATCCGTCGTGAAGATAAAAGCATTGAAATAAAAAAGCAGAAATTTCTCAGTAAAACCAAACTAAATAAATTTTTCGGTTTTCCTGTTGTGCGCGGTTTTGTCTCTCTTATCGAGATGTTGATAATTGGAATTAAAACTTTGAGCTTTTCAGCATCCAGAGCAGAACTCGATTGGGAAAAGAAGGAAAAAAGCAAAAAAGAAAAATCAAAATCTCGCGAGAAAATTGAAGAAATTTTCAGCTTCATTTTTGCTTTCGGATTGGCTTTTGTGCTCTTTGCTTTTCTGCCTTACCAGATTGCAGAATGGATGAAACTGGCAAAAGAAAATATTTATTTCAATCTTTTTGCCGGATTGATTCGCATTCTGTTTTTCGTCATTTATGTCTGGGCAATCAGTTTGATGAAAGATGTTCGCAGGATTTTCGAGTATCATGGTGCTGAACATAAATCTGTTTATGCTTATGAAAACAACTGCGACCTCTCTATCGAAAATATTCAGAAATTCAAAACTCCTCATCCTCGCTGCGGAACAAGTTTTATGTTTTTTGTCTTGCTTATTTCAATTCTGATATTCTCAATTGTGGATACGATTTTCGCACATTTTTTCGGTGCTCCTTCTGTCTTCCTGAGACTCGGTTATCATTTTTTGATGCTGCCGTTTATTTCCGGAATTTCGTATGAAATTCTAAAACTTTCTGGAAAAAACATCAATCATCCGCTTGTTAAGATTATGACTGCTCCTGGTTTAGCTTTGCAGAAAATTACCACTCAACCACCAGATGATGAGCAAATCGAAGTAGCAGTTATTGCCATGAAATGTGCTTTGGAAATGGAATTATCAGAATATAAAAACATAAAATTCATTGAGGATTAAGGATGATATCCGAAAACAAAATCCTATCGCTCATCTCTGAACACAAGGAACTGAAAAAAGAGATTTACGATCCAAAGAAAATGAGTGATAGACGCTATTACAGTAAAATTTCAAAACGATTTAAAGAACTCGAAATTATTTTGAATTGCTCCAATCAAATCCAAAAGCTAAAAAAAACAATTTCTGATAACAAAGAACTTATAAAAATTGAAGTTGATGAAGAAATAAAGATGTTAGCTCAGGAAGAAATTGATGAAGCTGAACAAGAAATCCTAATCAAAACAGAAGAATTAAAAGAGCTTCTAACTCCGAAAGATGCTAATGATGATAAAGACGCAATTGTTGAAATTCGGGCTGGAACCGGTGGTGAAGAAGCTGCTCTTTTTGTTGCAGACCTTTTTCGGATGTATACCTACTTTTCTGAAAAACGAGGTTGGAAACAAACTTTGATTTCATCGAATCCAACTGGTGTAGGTGGTTTTAAAGAAATAATTTTTTCACTCTCCGGTGATAATGTTTTCGGAACCATGCGTTTTGAGAGTGGTGTACATCGCGTACAGCGCGTTCCTGTAACAGAGTCTCAAGGTAGAGTTCACACTTCCGCTATCTCAGTAGCAGTTCTTCCCGAAGCTGATGACGTTGATATTGAAATCAATGAAAAGGACTTGAAAATAGATGTTTATCGTTCATCCGGTCACGGCGGACAAAGCGTGAATACAACTGATTCTGCTGTGAGGATAACTCATCTGCCAACCGGACTGGTTGTAACCTGTCAGGATGAGAAATCTCAACTGAAGAATAAACATAAAGCAATGAAAGTTTTACGTTCTCGTTTATTGGATCTGGAAATAGCAAAGCAGGAAGCTGAAATTTCAGCCTCCAGAAAATTCCAGGTGGGAACAGGAGACAGAAGTGCAAAGATCAGAACGTATAATTTTTCGCAATCAAGAGTTACTGATCATAGAATAAGTTTGACATCTTATAAGCTTAATAACATCTTGCTCGGTGAATTGGATGAGTTTATAAATGCTTTAAAAATCGCTCATAAAAACGAAATCGTAAATAATTAAAAATGTGGATAATTTCACTTATACTGATTGTTGTATTCTTCGCTTTATCAAGCTTTTTTTCTGGCATGGAAACAGGTCTAATTTCCATTGATCGGTTAAAGATGGAACAAAAAGCCAAAACTAACAAAAAGCAAAAGCAAGTTTTGAATTTCTTGGAAAATCCGAACAGACTTTTTGGAACTACTCTTTTCGGAAACAATATCTCTATTGTAATTGTTTCGTCGCTTTCCATCTTTCTGATAAATAAATTCTCTGTTAATATCACAAAGGAAGCGTCAACCCTGATTATTGCAGGCTTCATACTCGTTTTTGCTGAATTAATTCCAAAAGCAATTTATCGCGATCATCCTAATAAGCTGGTTGCAAGAGGATTTTCTTTATTAAGATTTTTCAGTATTATTTTCCAACCATTCGTAAAATTTGTTTCTTTTATAAATTCTATTCTGGCAAAGCTTTTCAAGCTTCCTCAGAAAAATGGTTTTCATCTTCTCACGAGAGAAGACCTTTCCTATATGCTTTCGGAAACCAAAGATGATGGTGTTCTTCATGAAGACCAGAGAGAAATGCTGGAAGAAGCATTGGAATTCACAGAGCTCGATGCTGAAAACGTGATGATTCATCGTACTGAAATTGTTGCATTTGAGAAAGACACTCCTGTGGAAGAAGTTATCAAAGTAGCAAAAGCAAACGGTTTTACTCGCTTTCCGGTTTATGATGAAGACCTTGATCATATCACCGGAATTCTTATCATTTACGATTTGATGAAAAAGAAGCAAAATAAAAATCTCAAAGCATCCGACTTCGTGCGAGAAGCATTTTTCGCACCGGAAACAATGGATGTGAACACTCTTCTTACTGAGATGCAAACTCACAAAAAAAGCATGGCAATCATTGTTGATTCTTTTGGTGGAACAGCCGGATTGGTAACCATTGAAGATATCCTGGAAGAGATTGTTGGTGAGATTGAAGATGAATATGATACACCTTCCCAAGAAGTGGAAAAAATCGGGGAAAATAAATATCTGGTAATGGGATTTGTGGAGATCGATTTTCTGAACGACGATTATGAGATGGAGCTTCCGGAAGGTGATTACGAAACAATTGCTGGTCTCATCATAGATAAACTTGAGAGAATTCCCAGACAAAATACAAAATTGAAAATCGGAAACTGGGAAATAAATATTGTTCAGGTTACAGACAAAAAAATCGTGAAAGCTGAAATGGAAAAACAGGTAAAGTAACTCAAAGCTCCTGCTTTGAGAAAGCAGAAAGTAAAAAGTTAAAAGCAGAAAGAAAAAGCAGAAAAGAAATTAATGAAAAAAATTAAAGCCAATATCCTGAATCCCATTTCTCCATCGCAAGCTGAATATCTGAAAGATGTTTTTTTAACAATCGAAAATGGAAAAATATCTTCAATTTCAAAAGAAACTAAAACCTCAGATTTTAGCGACCACTCAGATTGCGTTTGCATACCGGGATTGATCGATACTCACGTTCATCTTTCTCAATATTACATTCGCGGTTCACACAGTTCAAACCTGCTTCACTGGTTGAATACTTACGCTTTTCCCGAGGAATTAAAATCCAAAGATATTGAGTACGCTGAAAAAGTGGCTTGGGATTTTTTTAAAGATTCAGTGAAAAAAGGAACAACAACTTCAGTGATTTACACTGCACCTTTCAAACAAGCTTGTGAAATTGCTTTTCAAATTGCTCAGGAAATTGGAGTTCGCTCTATCATCGGAAAAACAATGATGGATTGCAATTCACCGGATTTCCTGCTGGAAGATACTGAAGTTTCCTTCAAAGAAAGTGTGGAATTATTTGAGAAATGGAACAAGAAAACAAACCTATTGGAATATGTTTTTACACCCAGATTCGCTCTTACCTGTTCTTCAAAATTAATGCAAATGATCGGTGATTTCACCAAACAAAACAATGCTTACATTCAAACTCATCTTTCGGAAAATCATGAGGAAATTAAAACCATTCTCAAACTTTTTCCGGATTGTGATAATTATACACAAGTCTATAATGAATTTAACTTGCTAGGACCCAAAACGATTCTGGGTCATGTTATTCATATTGATGATAATGAACTTGATATTATCAAAGGAACGGACAGCAAAATCGCTCACTGTCCGGATTCCAACTTCTTCATAAAAAGTGGAGAATTCCCATTTGAAAGAATCAAAAATAAAAAAATATCTTTCGCACTCGCCTCCGACGTTGCTGGTGGAACTTCAGTTTCCATGCTGAATGTGATGAAAATGTGCAATTACAGGCAGCAAAATTATATTGTTTCTCCAACAGAAGCATTTTATTATGCAACTCTTGGTGGAGCAAAAGTGCTGGGAAAAGAAGAAATTATCGGTTCGATTATTGTAGGCAAAGAAGCAGATTTGACCTTTATTAAGATTCCTGAAATTGAAAACAAGGAAAAGGAAAATATTCTTTCTGAACTGGTTTTTCTGGGAACCGAAAGAGAAATAAAAGCTACTTTTGTGGCAGGCAAACCTGTTTTTCAATCTTAAAACGTGACACAAATAAAATATATTCTCGATAAATCCAATTCCATAAAAAGAATCCTTTGGATGGATGATGAATGGAAAAGTCATGAATTCCAAAATTTCGTGAAATCATTAGAACAACATCTTACAAAAGAGAAATCCATTCGTAATAAACGAAACCAATTGTTCC
>CAYWPW010000023.1:7431-13627 GCA_964460095.1 uncultured Candidatus Cloacimonadota bacterium | reverse complement strand
TTCAATATTGCCTTGAAACTACCAAAAATTATTTTGCTTTCCATCTTAACCGGAATTTTAAATTCATCATTTGTAATCCAAACCAAAATATTTCCCGTTTGTTTAAAAATAGCTTCACCCAATAATACAGGCTCGATTACCAGGCATTCCTTTAAACCAAAAATGGTTTTAATTTCTTCTTTGCGAAGTATTTTGATTTCCGTATTACAATTTAATCCATCAACTGTTACATGGATAAAAACGCTTTCCCCAACTTCCAAATCCTGGTTTCTTGTCCAATAAAAAGCACTCAAAATATCTTGTGTGTCGGAAGGTATTTCCATTCTTTTTTCTTTGAATCGTTTCTGCTTTTTGCTGTATTTGAGATAAAGACTGAAATTCTGATCCGGATAATAAAAATGAATTCTGTCCTGTCTGTACGATCCTTCCCTCAATTTTTTTGTAAATTTGTAGGATATAAATCTGTTCTTGTCCAAAACAGATTCGATCTTGTCGCGTACTCTGAAAACCGTATCAAAGAATGAATTCGTCCTTGAAGTTGACTTTATCAAATAGCAGTCGATTGTATCATGGTAAACAGTCTCGCTCACTTCCAGAACTGCTTGCCCGGCTGTGATAACTCCATACTTGATAGCAAATGTTAGTTTTTCTCCTGTTTGGAATCCCTTTAAATTGGTGCAAACTAAAATAATAATCAAAATAAAACAATATCGAATGGATTTACTCATTATCAGAAAGCCTCCTGCGAGGTTAGTATCAAATCTGAGGAGTTATTGCCAATAGCATAATCAATACGTAAAGTCAGCTTTTCATTTGGGAGCAGCATGAAACGCAAACCAGCACCTCCACTGCATTTCAGTTCAGTAAAACGAAATGCATCCAAATTTCGAGAAACCTGTCCGGTTTCTATAAAGAAAGCAAGACCGACTCTATTTTGTAATCTTGTTTCCCAAGGAAATAAACGATATTCGGAACGAACTATGAGCCGGTGATTATCGATGAATCTATTACTGTCGTAGCCGCGCATTTTGTTGCCAAGGTCGGATAATTTCCTAAATGGAGCTTCATCTTTTGTATAAGTGAACATAGTTTGAAAAGCGAAGGCATGTCCAAGGGCAATCGGAAAAAATCTTCTAAAATCTATGCTATGCTGGGAAAAACTGTAATCACTTCCCAGAAAGTCTTCGAAGAAAATATTTCCGAATTTATAATAACCTCCGGAAGTAGAATAAAAAGTGTTGTCTCTGGTATCTCGAATTATGGAAAATCCTAAACCTGATATTAAGCAGTTTTCGCTGCCCGCAATCGAGTGATTTTTTAATTCTCCTGTGGTTTCAGTTTTCAGTGTTTTATAATCATCCATCTCATAAAAGAGGTCTATCGCCCATTTTTTTGAGAACCTTATCTTGAAAGAGGATTGAAATTCGATTTCCTGCATCGTATATTTTTCTTTGGAATCCTCTTTAGTATTATTGCCAATTCCATAAAAGGAACTGGGCCAATTCTTGTAAGTCGTGGGAAAAGATATCGAGTATTTCCCTCTCATCATTTGCAATTCAGGCTGAACAGTAAGTACGGTTTGTTTTTTTAAACTATACGTTCCATTAAAAATTACGGAGGTTGGCGGGATGTGCATTTCCATGTTTTGTGGTCTGGAAATATACATTAGATAAGTTCCCAGAACAAAACTGGTTTCGTTAGAATACATAGCATAAGGATAAAAAACAAGAGCAGTTCTAGATTTGGTGTCTGCAAAAAGAATGCTGTTTGTTATTATCAAAATGATTAACAGATATTTTTTCATATATATTTCAGAGTTTCCCGCCTGTAATAAAAAATTCTTCACCTGTAATATAAGAATTCTCCTCCGAAAGTAAAAATTTGCACAAACCGAATAAATCATTAAAAGATGCGCAACGTTTAAGAGGGATTTCCCGAATTTTTTCTTTGTAATATTGTTCTCGGAATATGCGGTAACTTTCGGAGAAATGGCTGTCATCAATTTTTATCGGTCCGGGTGAAACAGTATTAATTATTATGTTGTTTCCTGCTTCTTCTGCTGCCAGAGTTCTACCGATATTAGCAATTCCTGCTTTGGAAGCAGAATATGCAGAACCGTTGGGAAGTCCGATGCGGGTTACATTGGAGGCAAACAAAACGATTTTTCCATTTTGATTTTTCTTGAAATAAGGAAGAACACATTTCAAAACATTGAATGTTCCAACAAGATTAACATTAATTATTTCTTTCCAGAGTTCAGGGTCTGTATCTACCAGAGGTTGGAAATCGTGGCTGTGAATTGTGGCTGTATGTATAAGACGGTCCGGCTGCCAATGTGTCTCATTTACAATTGAGGATAAATCTTCCTCAAGTTTTTCCAGATTATTCAAATCCGAGCGAACTACTTTTACCTTGTCAGGATGATTCTGCTTAATTTCTAAAATCCGGTGTTCCTGCTCATGAATGAAAAGTATAAGATTTTCTTCCAATTCCAAATATTGTTTGGCAAAATAAGAGCCAACATTGCCGTTCGCTCCGGTAATGATTATCGCTTTATTTTTTTTTTGCCACTGACTTTCACTGACTTTCACTGACCTTTCCTCTTTTTCTTTTGACAGGATAAACCGAATATTTACAATAATTAATTTTTATCCGTGCAAATCCGTAGTATCCGTTTACCCCGTGAAATCCTGCAAAGCAGGAACAGCGAAGCTGTATTTAACGGGGTGTCATCCGTGTTCTATTTTTTTATTTCCTAAATATCAAATCTAAAATTTTATGAGCAACAAAAAATTTATCACCTTTAATTTTTTCTTCAATGTCTTTTCCAATGAAGGATATCTCCGTCTTGTCTTTTCCAGCAACTTTCAGGTTGTTCGTGATAATGAAATCCAGATTTTTTCTTTTTGATTTTAATTTTGCATTTTGAATTATATCTTCAGATTCAGCAGCAAAACCGACAAGTATTTGATTTTCGGATTTTAATTTTCCCAGTTCAGTAAGAATATCTTTGGTTCTGATGAGTTCCAGATTCAAGTTTTTGTCTTTCTTAATTTTCTGTTTAGAAATCTCAGACGGAGTAAAATCACTAACAGCAGCTACCATAAATGTTACTTCTTTTTCCGTAAAAGAACTAATAGTGTGTTTAAACATTTCTTCTGCTGTACTGGTTTTCTTATTATTCAGATAGTACGGAATTTCAACGTTCAGATTTGCTGAAATTAAAGTTACATCCCCACCCCTGATATGAGCTGCACGAGCTAAAGCAAGTCCCATCTTACCCGAAGAAAAATTCGTAATAAAACGCATCGGATCAATGTTTTCCCGTGTTGCTCCAGCAGTTATTAAAATCCGTTTCTTAACCAGATCCTTCTTATAAAACAAATATGATTTAGCAAAATAGACAATTTCATCTACAGAAGGAAATCTGCCTTTCCCTTCATATCCGCAAGCCAGCATTCCCTCTTCTGGTTCCATAAATAAATATCCAAGTTTTGAGAGTTTAGTAATATTCTCTTGCAAAATCGGATTTTCAAACATATGAACATTCATAGAAGGAACAAATAGTACAGGAGCTTGAGTTGCCATTATTGTGGTGGAAAGAAGATCATCAGCAATTCCGGAAGCAACCTTGCCGATGATATTTGCAGTAGCTGGAGCTATTACGATGATATCTGCCCAATCCGCCAGCGAGATGTGCTCGATATCAGCTTCCACGTCAAACATTTTTGTGATAACCGCATTGTGAGTAATGGATTTGACTGTTAATGGAGTTATGAATTCGCAAGCGTTTCTGGTCATAATGGTTTTAACACTCGCTCCACATTTGATGAATTTACCGGCAAGTTCAACTGCTTTATAAGCAGCTATCCCGCCTGTTATTCCCAGCAATATTTTCTTATCTTTTAACATTTTAGCTCCGTAAACTTAACGATGTATACAAATTAGAGAGTAACTCTTTTGTAAAGCATTTTGTTTTTTTTATTGACAAATTTCTAAAAAATTTCATATGGTAAAATATGAAGAAAAGGAGGTTTTATGAAGAAGAGTTTAATTATTTTTTCTTTAACAATTCTATTGGCTTCATCACTTTTTAGTGACATACAGGAAAGTTTGGAAAAATTCGGAAAGGAAAATGGGCAAGCTTATATCAAGCCGTTTGTAACCGCATATGGAACAAATATTAATACTGGTCTGTATAACACAGCAAAAGTCCTTAAACCTTTTAGATTCGGTTTATTTATTAATACTATGCTTGCTTTTGTACCGGATAAAGATAATACTTTTATGCCGAGTCGTCCGGATATGTACATGGATGATCCTTTAAATCCTGGAGAAATTATCTATTTATATGAAGACCCTACAGAAGAAACTGCCACGGTTTTTGGTGAAGATGGAGATATGCTCATTCATAATTCAATGCTTGATAATATCCCAGATTTAGACACTTCAGGTCTTGATATTTATTTACCGGATGGTACAAATTTACCTGCTGTTCTTTTGATGGTTCCACAATTTCATCTGGGTCTACCTGCTGGAAATGAACTCATGATTCGAGGTTTTCCGAAACAAAAGATCAATAAAGATATCGGAAAAATTGGTTTTTGGGGAATCGGGTTGAAGCACAGTATTAGCCAGTACATTCCACTTGTTCCCATCGATCTCGCTGTACAGGGAGTTTATCAATCTCTTTTTCTGGGAGATATTCTTGAATTGAACAATTTTGCTTTAAATGCAGAAATCAGTAAAAAGCTGCTGATGTGGACTTTATATGCTGGTATGGGCTATGAACAAACTAAGTTAAAAGCCGAATACGAAACTGAAATCAAGGTTTATAATGAGGACTCAAATTCATTTGATTCCGAGCCGATTGATATCGATTTCGAGATTGAAGGTGATAATAATTTCCGTACTACTTTCGGTTTACGGTACAGCTTGCTTCTATTGAAACTTTATGCAGATTATACATTATCAGATTATAGTGTCTTTAACGTTGGATTTGGAGTTTCTTTTTAACAAAAGATACAATTTGATAAGCCCATTTTTTTAAGTGAGCTTATTTTGTTTTTTATTATGAGGAATTTAAATTATGGAATTTACTGATATAATTTTTTCCCGCAAAAGTATTCGTAGCTTTTCTAAAGAAGAGATTCCTTCTGATATTTTAGAAAAGATTTTAGAAGCAGGAAGATTAACTCCATCCGCTCAGAATAAGCAATGCTGGAGATTTGTGGTTGTACGGGAAGAAGAAATTCGACGAAAACTTGCTTTGAAAAGCGGATTAATCGGAAAAGTAAATTTCTTTATAAAAGATGCTCCAGCAATTATTGTAGCTTGTGCTGATCCATCCAGAAGTGTTCATTTAAATAAACAGGATTATTATCTGGTAGATACGGCAATTGCTTTCCAGCAGATGATGCTTGCTGCCTGGAGTTTTGGAATTGGAACATGCTGGCTTGCTGCTTTTAACGAAAATAAAGTTAAGGAAATTCTTCAAATCCCGGATAAAATCCGTATTGTAGGAATGAGTCCTTTCGGTTATCCAAAAGAGAAATCTTCATTATATGATAAAGCTCTGAAAACTTTTGCCGGAAGCAAGAAAAGACTGCCTATAGAGAAAATCGTTTGTTATAATAAATGGAATTTGTGATTTTTTTTCTCCAAAAGTTATACTGCTTGCGAAGCTTCTGCTTCGCAAGCAGTATAACTGAAACTAAGTCACCTACGTTAAGACACAGGTGTTTCGTAACGAACATTTAATATCTGTAAATCTATTTATCCACTTTCTTCAGTTTTTTCACATCTTTCTTATTTTTTAATGCATCCAGTTCTGCTTTTAATTTCGCGTTTTCTTCAAATAATGCTTTATTTTCCTTCTTTAGTTTTTTAAGATTCTCTTCATGCAATTTCTGATTTTTCTGAGATTCTTTGAGTTTTACAATTTCAGCTTTCAATTTCTGAATATTGCTATCATGTTCTTGCTTCTTTTTAAAAAGCTCTTCATGTTTTGCTTTATACTGATTTTTCTCTTTTTTTAGTTTCTCGTTTTCTGCTGTTAAACTTGTGTTGATGTTTTGCAGTTCTTCATTTTCTTCTGCAAGACGATAAGATTCAACCTCATAATCAATTTTTTGTTTCAATTTCTGTGTTTTAGGCTTTTTTACTTGTTCGATTTGTTGAGCACCCAAACAAACAA
>CAYWPW010000023.1:2195-7331 GCA_964460095.1 uncultured Candidatus Cloacimonadota bacterium | reverse complement strand
AGGTTTTAGTTTCATCCCAACCCAGAACCCATGAATACGTGAACCTCTGAACCTTGAACCTTGAACCTTGAACCTTGAACCTTGAATCCAGAATCCAGAACCCTGAACCTTGAAAAAAAAATATAAACTCTTTGACACAAAATTCAAATAATGAAAATAAAAATTTGTAGTTGGATATTATTCTTTCTGAGGTATAAAAAATATGGCTTTTGTGCACCTACACAATCATACGCAATATAGTTTGCTCGACGGCGCCTGCCGGGTTGATAAGATAATCAGGAAAGCAAAAGAATATGGTATGCCGGCGGTTGCAATGACCGACCACGGCAATATGTACGGTGCTATCGATTTCTTTAAAACAGCTAAAAGAGCCGGCATCAAACCAATAATTGGAATTGAAACTTATATTATAAATGGTGAACTGGGAAAAACAGATTCCAAGAAAGATACTCGATACCACCTGGTGCTTCTCGCAAAAAATCTCGTTGGATATAAAAACCTGATGAAGCTTTCTTCCAAAGCTTTTATTGATGGATTTTATTATAAACCACGAATCAGCAAATCGTTACTTAAACAATATTCAGAAGGTCTTATTTGTCTTTCTGCTTGCCTGAAAGGTGAAATCCCAAGTTTACTTCTTAACAAAAAAATATCAGAAGCAAAACAAGCTGTTGCTTTTTACAAAGAACTTTTCCCAGACAATTATTATATCGAACTGATGGATCACGCCATTGATGATGAAAAAGCTATCATTCCCTCGCTTATTGAGCTGGCAAAAGAAACCGATACTCCAATGGTGATAACAAACGACTGCCATTATCTGCAAAGACAGGATGCGGAAGCTCATGATATTTTGCTCTGCATTCAAACAGGAAAGAAAATAACCGACACACCTAGAATGAAATACAATACAGACCAGCTCTATTTCAAATCTGAAGAAGAGATGAGAGAATTGTTTCCTGATATTCCTGAAGCTTATGAAAATACAATTAAGATTGCTGATGAGATCGACTTAAAATTAGATTACAAATCCTTCTTATTGCCCAAAGTAGATGTTCCCGAAAAATATGAAGATATGAGTCAATTTTTGAAAGACCTCTGTTACAGCACTCTGGAAGTAAAATATCCGAATTACACAGAAGAAATCAAACAGCGGTTGGATTATGAGCTTTCTGTGATAAAAAAAATGAGGTTCGACGGTTATTTCCTAGTAGTAAAAGACCTGGTCGATGCAGCTCGAAAAATGAATGTTCCGGTTGGACCGGGCAGAGGTTCTGCTGCCGGCAGCATTGTTTCATATTTATTGGGAATCACCCAGATCGAACCGCTGAAATACAATTTATTTTTTGAAAGATTCCTCAATCCGGATAGAATCGGAATGCCGGATATTGATATTGATTTTTGTGCTGAAGGTAGAAAAAAAGTCATTGATTACATCATAGAAAAATATGGCAGGAAAAGTGTAACCCAGATTATTACTTTCGGAACTTTAGGAGCCAAATCTGTGATTAAAGATGTAGCTCGCGTGTTAGATGTTCCTGTTTCAGAACAAAATGCAATCACCAAACTAATACCATCAACGCCCAAAATTACTCTCGATAAAGCACTTAAACAATCCAAGGAATTTGCAGAATTGATACAAAGCAATGATATCTATTCTTCCATTCTAACCTACTCAAAAGTTCTAGAAGGTCTGATTCGGCATGTAGGAATTCACGCAGCCGGAGTTGTTATTGCACCCGGAAATTTAACGGATTATATTCCACTTGCTAAAACCAATCAAAAAAACTCGAATTCGGTTATAGTTGTTCAATATGAGGGTAAATGGCTCGAAGATCTGAAGATGCTGAAATTGGATATTCTGGGACTGAAAACACTCACTATCATCCAGAATACAATCGATTTAGTTAAGAATTCTCAAGGTATTGATATTGTCATCGATAAGATTGATTTTACTGACAAAAAAACTTATGAACTTTTAGCAAATGGACACACTAACGGTGTTTTCCAATTTGAATCTGCCGGCATGACAAAATACATCAGCAATCTTAAACCAAATGTTTTTGAAGATTTAATCGCAATGGTCGCACTTTACAGACCTGGTCCGATGCAGTTTATAGATAGTTTTATCAACCGAAAGCACGGAATCGAACCGGTAAAATACAGTCATCCTATAGCAGAAAATGCACTTAAAGAAACCTATGGAGTAACTATCTACCAGGAACAGGTGATGCAGGTTGCCCGGGAAATCGGTGGTCTTACAGGTGCTGAAGCTGATACACTCCGAAAAGCAATGGCAAAAAAGAAATCAAAATTAATGGATAAACTGAAGCCGGTATTCGAAAAGGGTGCTTTAAATAAGGGAGTGAGCGATTCTACTATTGAGCAGATCTGGACAGACTGGCTGGAATTTTCCAAATATGCTTTCCCTAAAGCTCATGCCACAGCTTATGCTTACATTGCATATCAGACTGCATTTCTAAAAACTCATTATCCTGTTGAATACATGGCTTCTCTGCTTTCGCTGGAAGATAATCCCAGCAAAATTCCACATTTCATTGATGAATGCAAGATCATGGGAATTGAAATCATTCCTCCAGATATTAACAAGAGTGAGAAGGAATTCGTGGTTGAAGGAAACAAAATTTTATTTGGATTAAAGGCAATTAAAAATGTTGGAACAGCAGCTATCAGCTCAATTTTGGAAGAACGGAAAAAAAATGGAGAATTCAAAAATATCTTTTCCATGTGTTCTCGCATCGATCCGATGTCTGTGAATAAAGCTGTTCTGGAAAGCCTGATTTCTGCTGGAGCAATGGACAATCTGGAAGGAAATCGGGCTCAAAAATATGAAGCTTTGGAAAAAGCCCTGGAATATGCATCAAATATCCTTACTGAAAAAAAACGTGGACAGATGATGTTTTTCGATATTATGCAAGACGAAAGCGAAGAAGAAGAATATCTGCCTGAACTCCCGGATATTAGTGAATGGACATTAAACCGTAAATTAAAACAGGAAAAGATAATTTTAGGTTACTATTTATCCGGTCATCCGTTAAACCAATACAAATCCATCCTGAATCCCTTGGTAAATACCAAGGCAAATAAACTTGAGAACCTTCCCAGGAATATCCAGATTGCCGGCGTAGTTTCCGAAATCATCAAAAAAACAGATAAAAGAGGTAATCCCTTCGCAATAATAATTTTGGAAGACCTGAACTGTAGGTTCGAACTTACTTTGTTCAATCAAGATTATGCTGATTATTTTAAAATGTGCGAAGAAGGGAAAGAGGTTTTTATTATTGGAAATAAATCTAAATACAGTGGAAATAATGAGAATATTCTGCGGATTATTCCAACTAAGATTTTAACTTTTGAGGAATTACACAAAAAGCTTTCAGGAGAAATATACATTACAATTAACGAAGAAAATGTTGACTCTGAATTAGCTGAAAACCTGAAGAATGTTTCTCCAGGAAATTTCGGAGTTCATATCAAAGTAGAAACAAAGAAATTGAGAACATTGAACATCCATCCCAAAAAGCTGAGAGTTTTCCCTGATGATAAATTTTTCTGTCTTTTTGATGAGAAAACTATCGGGCCGCCAAAGGTTATTTTAAACTCCTGATAGATAGGATTCTTAAAATGAAAAAGCTCGTTTTATTTTATTTTATTCTGCTCATTTTTCTTTCTGCTTCTGCTGAAGAATTAAACGTAATCGTCGATAATAACCGATTTTTAGATAATTCTAATAATACAATTTTAGAAATAAATTATCAGGTTCCATACATTGAACTGCAATTTGAGAAAACCGAACTTGGCTTTGAAGCTCTTCTTGATGTGATGATTTCTATCTCTAAAGCTGGAAAAGAACTTCATAAACAGGAATTTACGAACAACATTATTGTTACGGAACATGACAAAACTTTGAGCGATCAATCTTTTAAAGATAAGATTTCAATTACTCTTTCCAAATCCGGTTTTTTAATAAGTGTTATTTTTATCAGCAATGAAAACGAAAAAAAATGGGAATATGAATTTGAAATTCTATCCCGTGAAAGTCTTGTCAGCGATTTGGAATTTTCATCTTTTATGGTTGCTGATACAACTGATTATTTGCAGAAATTTCATCGAGATGGCAAGCTGTTTATTGTTAATCCCAGCCACATTTTTGAATTACAAACAAATGAAAAGATTTTCCTCTATTATGAACTGCAGAATTTCTTCACAAACGAAAATAATGAACTTGATTTTTCGGAAAATATCTATCTGATAAGAAAAGAAGAGACAATAAAGAAAATTGAATCCAATATAAAAAGAGAAGCTGCAGAAAAAATCTATCATATTAAAGAAATCGACTTTTCTTCTTTTAAGTCCGGCTTGTACGATTTACGTCTTGAAATAATTGATAATGTCTCTGGAATAAAACAAACAAGAGAGGACTTTTTCTGCATCAAAGAAAAAACAAGCAGAACTCCGAGAATCTTTCCTGAGCTGGAAGATGAATTCAGATTAATAAGGTATTTCCTTTCATCTGCAGAGCAAAAGAAATGGAAGAATCTTTCTGAAAATGGGAAATTGAATTTTTTGGAAAGATTCTGGTTCACCCGCGATTCAAATCCTGCTACTGAAAAAAACGAATTTTTAGAAGAAATCAAAGAACGAATAACATATTGCAATCTACATTTTTCTCACTTTAAAGATGGTTGGGAAACAGATATGGGACGAATTTACATCCGAAATGGTAAAGCGGACGAAGTGATAAAAGCAAATACAGGTCTTAATGCAAGATACATTCAAAGAGATTATCAGATATGGAAATATAGGATGGATCAGATCAGAACTTACATCTTTTTAGACCTGCAAACCAGCGGAAATTTTAAAATCATTTACAGTGATTATGATTTTAATGAAACCAGTTGGCAAAACTATGATATTTATCTGGGTGACGATTTTGACTGGAGCCTGATAGAATAACTAATAATCCGGCAGAAATGCATCTGCCATGTGTTTGATGCGATATTCTTCACGCTGGTCAAACAAAACTACAATCACATCAAAGCGAGTAAGAAAATCTTCATATTCATAATTTTTGGATAGAAAATCTAAAGCTGTTTTAGTGAGTTTTTGCTGCTT
>CAYWPW010000023.1:0-2095 GCA_964460095.1 uncultured Candidatus Cloacimonadota bacterium | reverse complement strand
ATTCATAATTTTTGGATAGAAAATCTAAAGCTGTTTTAGTGAGTTTTTGCTGCTTTGAAAATGAGACACTGGAAAATGCAGCCTCAAAATTTGAACTTCTTGTTTTCACTTCGATAAAAACGAGTGTGTCTTTATCTAAAGCGATAATATCGATTTCACCAAATTGGGAATGATAGTTACGAAAAAGAATTTTATATCCTTTTTTCTGAAGGTAATTCGCAGCTAATTCCTCACCGGATTTTCCGATGAATTGTTTATTTTTCATGAGCTAAATGAATTTTATGAAAAAAATATGTCAATGAGTTTAAAAGAATTTTAGCCACGAAGGGCACGAATTAACACGAAAAATAGATTCTTGAACGAAAATCATCTCGTTCCCAACCGGAAAGTTAGAAATGAGATTAAACTTGTTAGCAGCAATTGGAGAAGGATATGAAACTATTTTACGTAACAATGATAATTATTTTTAGTAGTTGTTTATTTGCTCAAGATACTTGGTTGATGACTTATGATCCATTTCAAGGAATAGGTGATTCAAGGTGGTATCAACCAATAAACTTACTTGCATTTAATGATGAAGTAATTTTTAATTATAATTGCCATTTTTACGATTACGATCCTCCATTTTCTTGGGATTGGTATAATTCTGGTATTACAAAAATAGATGCATACGGTAATGTCATTTGGATGTTTGATACAGGTTTTGAAAAAACAAATTGTATTGCAGTAACTGAAGATTATCATATAATTGCTGCTGCTTCTAGTTATAATTCAAACTACTTATTTAAAATAAACAGCGAAGGTCAATTATTATGGTCTATTAATATGAATGATTTTCAAGTCTGGTCAATGGATAATACAATTGACGGCAATATTATTATGAGTGGGGAAATAAATACGATACCTGCAATCCAGAAAATAACAAATGAAGGCTCTGAAATCTGGACACAAATATATAACATCAATCAAAATTCCACTGGAAGACTCTATTCGGTTAACTCAACAGAAAGTGGAGATTATATTGCTTCAGGAAAAATAACACAAAACGCGACGAACGAGGATGCATTAGTAATCAAGTGTGACGAAAACGGAGAATTGTTATTTTTTAGAACACACGATGGATTTAATTCTAATGATAAAGCATTTAGTGCTGTTGAAAATAGTAATGGAATAATCCTAACCGTTGGTTGCTGTTTAGATGTTGGGTTCTACTATCATTTATTTTGGATGCTTAATTCAACAGGAGATACATTGTGGGTAGATAACTCAGAAAGAGGTTATAATCGGTCAGCTCATTTTAATGCAAATGGTAATAATTTCTTAGTCGCTGGATGGGATTTATTTCAAGTTGAACCATTTTATTATGAACCCCTTACAACAGAATACAATCCTTCAGGATATGACAAAAGTATTGTAATTTTAGAAGACAACCTAATATTCTTTACATACCTTTCTGACTTTGTTATTAATATATGCAAGAGTGATTTAAATGGCATAGTAAATTTAAGTGATGATAATATCATTACGCCAACTTCTACTAAATTACACAATTTTCCCAATCCATTTAATCCAACAACAACAATTGAGTTTTCAATCCAAAATAATTCACGAATTGAGCTTTCTATTTATAACAACAAAGGACAGAAAATCAAAACTTTAACTCGCAATGAATTTTCAAAAGGGTCTCATTCAGTAATATGGAGTGGAGATGATGAATCAGGAAAATTAGTTAGTTCAGGAGTTTATCTGTATAAATTAAATATTAACGATAAAACTGAAGCAGTGAAGAAATGCTTGTTAATAAAGTAAAGAGAATGATGCTAACAAACGTGCCGTGCAATAAGCAAGAAGAAAACAGGAAGAATCGTGGCGCACGCTAAACTTCTTGTCCAAAGTCAATCGAAAAATATTTAATTGATCTTTTAAATAGCAAATATATTTCATTATATTTGTAAATAGACGTGATTTCTATGTTGTTTTCCCCGTTTTCAGGGACAATGTCCCTGTAAGGAAAATCGGAATATTCGCTTTCGGAACATTCATCTCGCTTTCTCATACTCCCTGTCAAAACTTTCTTTCGTCTTCGGTTTTTATA
>CAYWPW010000022.1:0-13716 GCA_964460095.1 uncultured Candidatus Cloacimonadota bacterium | reverse complement strand
GTGCGTACCATAAAGAAAATCGTTCCGGAAGCTCCGCACGAAACTTTGCTGGTGGTTGATGCCACTACAGGACAGAACGCTCTTTCTCAAGCAGAGATCTTTGATAAAGCCACAAAATTGAGTGGTATTGTTTTAACCAAATTGGATGGAACTGCCAAAGGCGGAATTGTCATCGGTATAAAACATCAATTGAAAATACCGATTAAACTTATCGGTGTAGGTGAAACTACCGAAGATTTGCGTGATTTTGATGTGAATGATTTCGTGGAAGCTATATTTGAATAGAGCTAATAGATAACTTGAGTTAAGTTACCCGGCAACCACCGGATGACTTGACTTAAGTTGAAAAGCAGATCAACTTAACACAAGATCTTTTCAGACTTGTGTCAAGTTACGTACGAGCAATCGGGAATCCAAAATAATAGCCGCAAAAATGCACAAAAAATCAGTTAACAGACAAGTTCCTGCTCATTTTTTCTCTCCGTCCGAATCTTCCGGTTCGGACGGAAGTAATTTGATAAGCTTCTGCTTAAAAATATCTGAAGTAGAAACTTCACTGGTTATTGTTTTCCCAACTGGAAAGTTGGGAAAAAGAGAAGTTCTAAGTTATTCCATCAAACTATACAGCAGCTTAATCTCATCCGCCCAAATCTCAGAATTTGGTGTTTCCAATATCATTGGAATTTCGTCAAACCTGGCATCATTCATCAGAAATCGAAAAGCATCCAAACCGATGAAACCCTTACCTATACTTTGATGACGGTCAATTCTGCTGCCAAGCTCTCTTTTACTGTCGTTTATGTGCATTCCTTTCAGATATTGAAAACCAATAATTTTATCGAACTCTTCAAAAGTCTTATCAAAAGAAGATTTCGTGCGAATATCATAACCTGAGGTAAAAGCATGACAAGTATCCAAACAGACTCCGATTCTGCTTTTATCCTCCACCTGCTTTATGATAAACGCAAGATGTTCAAATTTGTAACCCACATTATTTCCCTGACCTGAAGTATTTTCAATTACAGCAGTAACTTTTTCGGTTTTATCTAAAGCCAAATTAATTGATTCCGCTACTCTAAACAGGCTTTCTTCTTCTGTTATTTTACCGAGATGACTGCCCGGATGGAAGTTCAAAAAAGAAAGTTCCAATTGCTCGCAACGCTGCATTTCATCTAAGAAAGCTAGACGAGATTTTTCCAGCTTTTCCAGCTCAGGATGCCCCAAATTTATTAAGTAACCATCGTGCGGAAGAATGTGTGAACGAGAAAAACCGTATTTCTCACAGTTTTTTTTGAAGAACCTAATGTTATCTTGAGTTAATGGTTTTGCCTGCCACTGCCTTTGATTCTTGGTGAAAAGCGCAAATGCTTTTGCTCCGATTTCTTTTGCATTGAGAGGAGCATTTTCCACTCCACCTGCAGTACTGACGTGAGCTCCAATAAATTTCATAAACATTCCTTGTTAAATATAATTTCGATTTTGAAGACCATTTAATAAAAAAAAGATGAAATAACAAACGAACAAATGCTTATATGATTAGGAATTATTTATATATTAATGGATACTTGTCAGGATTATTTAATATTTCAGTTGTTAAATCTACATCTAAGTCTGGCCAATAAAGATGATGATTATGAAATAATTTAACATTTACAATGGCTGATATCTTTGCATTCTTAAACCAGGGATATTTTTTGAATGACAAAAAATACTCTCGCTCTTTATACAATATCCAGAATCCATGCTGAGAAATATTAGTGATTTCAAGATCTAAAATGCTCTTTCCATTTTTTAATGATTTCATTTTTATGCCTTTCTACTATTTTCTGTAACTGGTTTAATTGTAATTTTGAAAATCCTGAATAATTTACTAAAGCAATAGTTGGCTCTACCCAGAATTTTGCTTCACCATCAGGAGAAATAACATGAACATGCATTCTTTTTTCTTCTCTAGAAAAAAAATGAAATCTATATTTGCCTTCCTTAAATACTGTTGGGCTCATATTTATCCTCAATAAAATTATAGCACATTATACGGTCTCTTATTTATTACTCAAAAAATATGAGAATTTTTCATCATCGATTTTTCTTTCTTTCTGAAATAGTGAATTTTCTATTTTCAAACACAGATCAAACAGAAATCATCTTAAAGCTTTAGTCAAGAAATATATTGGTAACCAAGATTCTTCCATAAGATAATAATGGAAGAATTAGGGAATAAAAACCGGATATTACACCCGTTTTTAAGTTTGTACAAACGAGCTTTTAAAGGCTAAAAAAAGGCACTCCTGTTATCTTCAATTTCTGCATTTTCTTTAAGTTCTTTATACCATTCGTTTAGATGTTCGTTTTCCGCAGTCGTCTGAGCTTCTGTCATCAAATCTTCTTTTTCAATTTCAAATTTTCCCATATCAGGTTTTTCTCGTTTTTCCACGTAAGCCAGGTAAACTCCATTCTCGCCTTTTATTAATTCTGTAAATTCTTTCTCTCCCAATTCTAAAATGGCCTTATTCAGTTCTTCAACTTTTCGGATTTTAGGAATAAATTTATCGGTTGTTATTCCTTCGCCTTCCACAATTTCCCAACCTTCTTTAGAAGCTTCGGACAGGTAATTCTCAGGTTCGGACTTTTCTACAAATTCTTCGGCTTCAAGTGTAACGATCGATAGTTTCTTCTCATTTTCCAAATCTCTTTTAATAGTATTTTTAGCATCCTCAAATTCCTTGTAATGTTCTCCAATTTTGGAGGAAATTTCAGCTAAAATAAAATCACCATTTTGCAGTTTTACAACTTCTGCAACTTTACCTATTTTATTTTTGAAAGCAAATTGAATTAAGCTTGCTTCACGACCAATTCCACCAATATAGTTAGCATCTTCTGCGAATTCTTTTGTTTCCTCTACTTGATAAACAAAATCTTCAGCAGCTTTTTCCAATCCTTTTTCCAATGCTTTCTCATATAAATCTGCTGCTTTGATCTCAATATTCTCTTTGGTTTCATCAGATGCTTCTACTTTCAGAAGAATATGAGCTGCTCGAATTTCATCTTCCCCACTCTCTGTTTTCCGTTTGTCTATCACTGTGATAATATGCCATCCGAATTGAGTTAAAACAGGTTCGGAAATTCCTCCTACATTAGTTGCGAAAGCAACATCTTCGAATTCTCCTACCATTCTTCCACGTGTAAAATATCCCAAATCTCCACCTTTAGGTGCGGATGGTCCTTCGGAAAATTCCTGTGCAACAGTAGCAAAATCTTCACCGGAAATTACTTTCTTGTACAAAGAATCGATTTTAGCTTTTTTAAGATTGTTATCAGCCTCACTCGGTTGAATTACCATTTTAACAAATTTGTATTTGCAGGCAGGAGCTAGTTTGAATTCATCCTTATTATCTTCATAATATTGTTCTACTTCTTCATCAGTTACTTCAAATTCCTTTATTTTTTTGGGATCGAAGAATATGATTTTTGCATCTGCTGTATTGTTTTTCATAAAATAATCTTCTTCAACTTCCGTTTCTGAAACCTGCACTTCAGATTTGATTTCCTCAAAAAGAAGTTCTCGTGGCAAGGCAGATCTGATCCTCATTTCATACCAGGCAGCAAAGTTCTCGTTTTGCAAAAGAACTTCATTATATTTTTGATAATCAAACAAGCTGTCGGTTTGGAAGTCCGGGATTGCTTTGATATCATCGTATGGATCTTGTAATTTCTGGATTATATCCTCGTCTGTCACCTTAATACGATATCTTTTAATTTCTTTATTGATAAGAATTTCATCAACTAACTGATTCCAGGTTTGGTCATTTATCTCTTTCGCAACTTTGTCATCGATTTCCTCTTCCGGATTTTGCTGAACTCGAGCTGCATAAGCATTCTTTAAATATTGGCTATATTCACTATAATGGATTTTCTTTCCTGCAATTTTTCCAACATAAGGTTTTGGATTAAAAATGCTGGTGATTCCACCAAGAGCCATCATCGCAATAAACACAAAAGCTACGATATAAATGACTATTTTTGCATTTTTTCTCATTCCTTCAAACATCAATTCCCTCCATGATTTATCATCTTATTCAAATTTGGTGCAATAACTTTAAAATGGTTATTTTATTCAAGTTTTTTCTCTATTTTTTTTAAATGCAATTGTACACCTGAATCTTGAAAAGGTTTACAATCAGAGGAACTCTCTCTCAAATAGACCATTTTAATAGTTATGTTAATAATCTGGTATTTCAACCTTGAAAGGGCTAAACAAGAAGCTTCTTTGAAAGAAGCCTTTTCAAGGTCTGATAAATATAATTCATTTTTCTTAGTGATTTTTAGTGTATATTCGTGGCTGTATTGAATATTGAATACTAATTTAAAATCCGGATTTTCCAGCTTGACAATAAAATAGACGATTTAAAGTTTGAACTCCGTAAAAAAGGAGGTGAGATTTAGTGCCAAAAGTTATTTCAAGAGACGGTGAACCTTTTCAGGTATTACTTAGAAGATTTAAGAAATCTTGTGAAAAAGCATCTCTTCTTTCTGATGTAAAAAAGAACAAATTTTACGTTAAACCCAGCACCAAAAACAGAGACGCTTTAAAAGCTGCTAAAAGAAAAGCCTTAAAGCAGTTGAGACGTAATTCAAGATTTAGAAAATCATATTAAGAAAAAATGATTAAAAAAATTTCAGCAGATATTAAAGATGCTCTTCTTAAGAAAGAGAAGAAACGTTTAAATGTTCTTCGCTATCTCAAATCTGCTCTCAAAAATAAAGAGATAGAATTGAGGAAAGAACTTTCTGAAGAAGAAAGCATGTCTGTTCTGCAAAGCCAGGTTAAGAGTCGTCAGCAGGCATTGGAATTATACATTCAGGGAGAACGACCGGAACTGGCTGAAATAGAAAAATTTGAAATCGAAATAATAAAATCGTATTTACCCGAACCTTTAACAGAAGCGGAAATGGAAATCGAAGTAGATAAAATGCTCTCTGAACTCAATGCTGAATCTATGAAAGATATGGGTAGAGTAATGAAAGCTCTCAGCCAGAAACTTGGGAAAAGAGCAAATGGGAAAATTTTAAGCAACCTGATTAGAACAAGATTATCAACATAATTTTGGTGATTAATTACAATTTTTTATAGAAATGAAAAGGGAGAAAATATCTCCCATTTTTCCTGTCTTTGCTGTTTTTCATTCAACTGAATTCTGCAAAATAGAGTGTTTTTTGTCATCCTGCTTGCCAAGTCGAAGCGAGCGAAGACTGGAGAAATTCTTCTTGCTTTTCCTTCGAAGGATCTCCGCTCATAATGAGATTCTTCGTTAGAAATTACTTCGAAGATTTCCTCAGAAAGACAGACTTTTTTCATTTTGCTGAACTCTTTTTCATTCAATTTTTTAAGGAGGAACCAATATGAATTTAATCGATGTAATATTAGGAATCTTCATTCTTGCATTTTTAATTAATGGTATTAGAAAGGGTTTTATTTCAAGTGTGGTTCATCTTCTGGGTTTAATTATTGCTGTCTTTCTGAGCGGAAAAATTGGTTATGATGTAAGAATAGCCCTGATGGAAAAGTTCACTATCAGCGATACTATTGCTATGATCATTGCTTATATTCTCATTTTCCTGGTAATAATGCTGATAGCAAAAATTGTCATAATTATCTTAAATAAGATTGTAACGTTCTTAAATCTGAAATTCTTAGATCGAATTTTAGGTGCGCTTTTTGGAATCCTTAACGGAATCTTGATTTTAGCGATACTGCTGATTATTCTCGATATTTCTCCAATTTCTAAAATCGTTGCCAAAGGCACGGAGAATTCCAAAATTTCCTCATTTGTTAGAATTTTCACTGGAAAAGCTTATAAAAAAATCCCGAAACTCGAAGAAGGAAAAGATAAATTAGAAGAAATTATCGAAAAAGTAACTGAAAAGATATGAAAGCTTTTCAACAACTTGAATACAATAAAATTAAAGATTTACTCTCTCAAGAATGTCACAATGAACTGGGAAGAGAAATTGCAGAGAAACTACATCCTCTGAATGATAAGAAAGAAATTGAATATAATATTCAGTTAACTCAAGAATTGCAGGAATTATTAAGAAACAAAATTTCTTATAACCTGGAAAATATCACAAATATCAGCGAACTGCTTCTCAACCTGAAACACCAAACTTTTAATTTTGAAGAATTCCGAAAAATTTATTTTAATCTTCGTGCTGCTAATATTTTTTCTGCAGATATTGAAAATTTTGAAGAACACGATAATTTCAGGAAATTGATCAAAAAAATTGTTCCGCATCCTGAACTTGAAAAAAGATTTCTACAGATTTTCGATTCCCTGGGTGAGATCAAAGACGATGCTTCTTCAACGCTCTTATTAATAAGAAGAAGGAAGAAATCTGTGCGTCAAAATATCGTTTCCAAACTGAATAGAAAAATGGAAGACTTTTCTTCCAATAATTTCCTGTTCGATAAAATAATTACTCAACGTGATGATCGCTTTGTCATTCCCATTAAAGAGGGTTCTGTTTCTTTTGTTTCCGGAATTGTGCACGGTCGCTCCTCCAGCAAATCTTCGGTTTTTATGGAACCCAAAGAAGTCGTTGGAATGAACAATGAATTAGACCTTTTGGGAAGCGAAGAAAAACAGGAAATCTTTCGAATTATGAAAGATTTTACTGAGTCTATTCAAACGTGCAAAGAGGAAATTCTGGAAAACACGGAAATCCTTAAAATCACTGACTTTTTCTTTGCATCTGCTAGACTGGCAAACAGATATAACTCTCAAAAACCTATCATTCTGGAAGAACCTTTTTTATGTTTAATCGAAGCTCGTCATCCGCTTCTGATCGAATCTTATCAGGACATCGAAAAAGTGATTCCATTTGATCTGGAATTAGGAAAGGACTTCAAACTTCTACTGATTTCCGGACCAAATACTGGCGGAGAAACTGTTACCTTAAAAACCGTGGGATTGCTCGTTATGATGGCACTTTCCGGATTGCCGATTCCTGCAAAACCTGATAGTAAAATTGGAATTTTCAATAAAATTTTCGCAGATATCGGAGACAATCAATCCTTAGAAAATGCGTTGAGCACTTTTTCATCTCACATCCAAAACATTAAAGAAATGATAAATTCAGGAGATTCCGGTTCACTTGTTCTTATTGATGAAATCGGTGCTTCGACAGATCCTGAACAAGGTTCTGCTCTTGCTCAATCCATACTTGAGAAATTGGTGCAAAGAGAAGTTCTGGGTGTTATCACCACGCATTATACTGCTCTGAAAATTTTTGCAGAACAAAACCAGAGCTGCATAAATGCTGCCATGCAGTTCGATCCCAAAAAGCATATTCCGACCTTTCAGTTCAAGCTTGGTCTTCCGGGAAACAGCTTTGCCATCGAAGTTGCATCCAAACTGGGAATGGATAAAAATTTAATAGAAAGAGCAAAAAACCTTACCGGAAATCAAAGTGTAGAACTTACTGAAATCCTGAAAAAAATATCAAAAGAGAAAATAGAATTATCAAGACAAAATTATCAATTCCAATTGAAAACAAGTTTATTAAACAAAAAAATCTCTGAACATCAAAATAAAATCGATGAGCAGGAAAAAGAGAGTAAAAAATTGAAAAAGAAATCTCTTCAAGATGCGAGAGAATTCTTAACTTCTATTCAAAAAGAGCTGAACTTTGAAATCGAAAACATCAAAAAAGCAGAGAAAAAAAGCAGGAAAAATCTTTTAGAAAACTCTTTGAAAAAAGTAACAGAATTAAATAGAAATTTTGGTGTTGAAGAAAGCAATTTAACATTCGTGAAAGGAACTCCTCTTAAAGAACCGTTAATCGGTAAAACAGTGTGGATAAAAGATTTTGAAGCGATCGGTGAAATCGTGGGTATTTCTGAAGATATGATAAAAGTAGATGTGGGCGGTATTTTTTATACAACTCAGTTAGAAAATCTTTTTCTGGCAAAAACAGCATCAAAAAGCAAAAAATTAAAGAGAATAAGCACTCCTCAAAAACAGATTAAAATGGAATTAAAAATTTTAGGGTTTACTTTTGATGAAGCTCAACCTGTGATTGAATCTTTCATCGATGATGCCATTGTTGGAGGGCTTGGAAAAATCAGAATTGTACATGGAAAAGGAACCGGTGCATTACGCAGCAAAGTAAGACAATTTCTGCGTCGAAACAAAAGAGTTGATGATTTTTATTCACCTCCTCCAGAAGCAGGTGGAGATGGAGTTACTGTGGTTTCAATTAAAAATTAAAATGGAAAACAAACGAAAGCAAGAAGAAATAGAAGATAAAATATTTTTTTTTAGTTCGAGTAAATTTGTGTTAATTCGTGAATAAGGAAAAATGGAAATAAAATTTTATTCGTGTAAATTCGTGTTAATTCGTGGATAAAGAAAGAGAAAAATGGAACAGACTCAAATCGACAGAATATTAGAAAGCAATAATATCGTTGATGTGATCAGCAGTTACTTCCCTCTAAAAAAATCCGGAAGTAATTATAAAGCTCGCTGTCCATTTCATGATGAAAAGACTCCATCTTTTGTGGTGAGTGAGAAGAAACAGATTTTCAAATGTTTTGGATGCGGAGTTGCTGGAAATGCAATAACATTCGTGCGTGATTACGAGAAAGTTTCATTTCTGGAAGCAGTGAAGAAACTTGCTGCCAGGGTTGGAATCACAATTGCAGAGACAAAAACCTTTCAAAAAGATGAAAGCAAAAGAGATTTAATCTACAAAATTTATGAATTAACCTCGCAATTTTTTCAGGATAATTTGCAAAAATATGGAACTATAGCAAAAGAACATCTGCAAAAAAGAGGATTTTCTTCAAATATAATTGAAAAGTTCGAAATCGGATATTCTCTGGATAGTTATGCAGGTTTGAAGAACTTTCTTATCAAAAATAATATTAACAATAAAATACTGGAAAAAACCGGTTTATTCTCGAAAAGAGACAATGAAATTTATGATATTTTCCGTAATCGTCTGATGTTTCCAATTCATTCTATTACAGGAAAAGTTGTAGCATTTGGAGGTAGAATTCTCCAGGATGACCAACCTGGCGGGAAATACATAAATTCACCAACCACAGAAATTTATACAAAAGGGAACGAACTTTACGGTCTCTTTCTGACGAGATATGAAATTTCCAAAAAAGATTTTGTTCTTATTTCAGAGGGTTACATTGATTTTCTTCGGCTTTATGAGAATGGTTTCACGAATTCGGTTGCTTCTCTCGGCACCTCCTTAACGGATGCTCAAATTAGTCTTGTAAGTAGATATACCCAGAATTTTTATCTGGTTTATGATGGAGATGCAGCAGGTAGAAAAGCTGCAACCCGGGCAGCATCAAATGTCATCCACAAAGGTTTTTCTGCCAGAATCATAACTCTACCTGAAACAGAAGACCCAGGCAGCTACCTGGTAAATTATGATAAAGAGGAATTTCAAACAAGAATCGATGAAGCAAAAACAATTCCGACTTTCCTGCTTGACGATGAATCAATGAAACTAAATAAAAGAGAAAAAATCAATCTGCTTGTAGAAGTACTCAATGAAATGGAAGATCCAATTTCACGGGAATTATTCGTCAAAGAGATTGCAGATATCTTTACTATCTCCGAACAATCCATTTATTCAAAAATCAGGATTCGCAGTTTTCAAGTACAAAATACTAAACAGACAATCAGTATTCCCAAATATGAAGAAGAGAGAGATTTATTAAAAATCATCCTGAATGAAAAAAGTTATTATAAAAAAGTTGCCAAAGAGATAGAATCGGATTATTTTTTATCTAAAATCTATAGAAATCTTTATGAAAAAATATCTGAACATATTGAGAATATTACCCAGATATCTGGTTTACTTGAAATTACAGAAGATGAAATTGAGAAAAATACGATTGCTGAAATATTGATGGAAGATATTCCCAATATTTCTTATGAGGAAATAATCAAAGCAATAAAACTCAGAAAATATCGAAAAGATCTGCAAGCCATAAATGAGCAAATCGTGAATAACTCTCAGAATAAAGAACTTTTTATGAAAAAGGCAGAACTTAAAAAGAAAATTATTAGTCTGGGAAAACAGGTAGTTAGAAAAACCCTTTATTAAGGAGAATAGATGAAAAGTTATAATGAGTGTATTTCAAAACTGGTGGAGCTGGGAAAGAAAAACAATAATCTACTAACTTTCAGACAAATCAACGATAATTTGCCAACCAGTCCGATTTATCTCGATAAAATCGATGAAATAATCTCTCAATTGGTAGAAGCTGGAATCGAACTTATTGATGAAACTCATAAAAGAGTTACAAAAAAGAAAGTATCGGTTAAGAAAAAAACACCGAAAAAATTCAAAAATAAAAGGTATTATGACGATCCTGTCAGGATGTATCTGGGTGAAATGGGAAGAGTTCCACTCTTAGATAGAGAAGGTGAAGTGAGAATCGCCAAAAAAATCGAAAGCGGTCAAAAGTATATTAATAAATATGTTTTTATGTCCGGCAGCACGCTCCGGGAAATGGAGAATTTTTATTATCGCTATAATGAAAAACGAGTAAAAATCGATCACATTTTTAAGATTGAATACGGTTCATGGATGGATAAATCTCAGGAAGCGAGATTGATAAATGAGCTTTCCCAGATAATTAATGAAACATGTACTCAATTTGAAGAAATCGGTGAAATCTTAGATAACAGCGATTTTGATGAATTTGGTCATCTTTCAGAGCAGAAACTCATCGATAAAAAAAGAAAGAAAATCATCGCTGTTTTTGACCGCACTGCTTATAATGATAAACTTCTAAAAAGAATGGTATATCGCATCAGAAGTCTGGTTGATAGAATTAAAGATAGCCAGAAAACGATTAAACAACTTTCTAAAATCCGAAAATTCTCTATTGATGAGATTTGTACTTATGGAAGAAAAGCAAATAAATCTCCTGAGGATTTTGAGCAGGTTTTTAAAGATACGAAAATCGAGCCGGACGTATTCATCGAAACCCTGAGAAAAATTAAGAATGCTCGTCGAAAAATCCGTCGGGTAGAACTGGAAACCAAGATGACAGCCGGAGAAATGGTTGACTTACTAAAAGAAGTTGAACGCGGTGAAAAAATGAAAGAGCGTTCAAAAAATGAAATGATCGAAGCAAATGTGCGTTTGGTTGTCAGTATTGCCAAACGTTATAATAATCGCGGGTTGGATTTTCTGGATCTTATTCAGGAAGGAAACACCGGATTAATGCGAGCAGTAGAAAAATACGATTACAGGAAAGGTTATAAATTCAGTACTTATGCCACCTGGTGGATTCGTCAGGCAATTACCAGGGCAATCGCTGACCAGGCAAGAACAATCAGGATTCCGGTTCATATGATCGAATCAATAAATAAGGTAAAAAGAGCAAGCAGAAAACTTCTACAAGTTCTTGGCAGAGAACCATATCCAGAAGAAATTGCCACCAAACTTGATATTCCCGTAGAAAAAATTAAGAACATTCTATCAATAACAAAAGAACCTGTTTCTTTAGATAAACCTATCGGTCATGAAGATGAAGACAGTCTTTTGGGTGATTTTATTGAAGATAAAGGCACAATCTCTCCAGAACGAATGGCGGAAAGAACCTTATTGAAAAAACAGATAGATGAAATTCTGCGGACTCTAACTTCCAGAGAAGAAAGAGTAATCAGACTGCGTTTTGGGATTGATGACGGCTATCACAGAACCCTAGAAGAGGTAGGAAATATCTTCAATGTCACGCGGGAAAGAATCCGACAGATAGAAGATAAAGCTTTGAAAAAACTCAGGCATCCAACCAGAAGCAATATCCTGATGAAATTCATTGATAATTTCAATGTGAAATAGATATTCATACTGTCACTAAATTCTTGACATCATGAGTGATGATTTAGTTTTTGCTCAGTTATAAAATTTCAGGGCCTATAGCTCAGTTGGTAGAGCTTCCGGCTCATAACCGGACGGTCAGAGGTTCGATTCCTCTTGGGCCCACCAGATGTTCTAAAGCCGCTCTATGAGCGGCTTTCTGATAATCTTATAGATTAAATAAATCACCCAGAGTTTCTTCCTGCGGTTTCTGTTTGCCAAAGCGGGAGATTAATTGTCGATCCATTTGCCGGTCTTTCTTCGATTTTCGCCCGGTACGCATTCCGGTCTCTTTTTCCGTTCCGGTTTCGTGTCCGCATTTACGGTCACTGCAAACCAATTTGTTGGTAAACTTCATCATCGGTTTGCCGCAAATCGGACATTTTTCCTTACTCAAATTCGTTATCTCAAATTTCAGTTCGGATGCCTTGATCTTCTTGATCAGATCGATCGTATTTTGTTTTATATCTGCGATAAATCTTTGCTTATTTTCTTCACCTGTGATGATCTTGCCCAGTCGTTTTTCCCACTCTGCAGTAAGTTCGGGATGCTTGAGCATTTCCGGCACTAATCGGATCAATTCAAAAGCTTTAGCAGTGGGAACCATCTCTTTCCCGATCCGCTCCACATAATAACCTCTGATGATTTTCTCGATAATCTCTGCCCTGGTAGCAGGGGTGCCAAGTCCACCTTTGATGGAATCCCGCAACTCTTCATCTTCGATGAATTTACCCGGATTTTCCATTGCTGTAAGAAGGGTTGCTTCATTGTATCGGGAAGGTGGTTTAGTTTGTGATGCAACAAGTTTTAGATCGTTTACTTTCACGATCTGCCCTTTGCTCAATTCTGGAATGGAGCGAGTGGAATCTTCCTCATCATCATCATCTTTCAGAACCGCTGAAACTGCTCTCCAACCCTGCTCTTTCACAATTCTGCCAGTTATCCGAAAAGTTTCTTTTTCGATCTCCAGTAAAACCACAATCTGTTCATACTTATAAGGTGGATAGAGCACTGTGATAAAACGTTTTACGATCAGGTCATAGATTTTCTTTTCGTCATTGGAAAGTAAATTGAGATGCACCGGAATTTCTGTGGGAATGATGGCGTGATGATCACTGACTTTCGCATCGTTCACAAACCTCGCAGAAGAATTTAGCTCTTTCTGCAAAAGCGGCTGGACCTTTCCGCTATAACCTGCTTTGGCAATTTGCTGTAAACGCTGCTTGAGAGTGGGAACCATATCTTTTGTGATGTAACGAGAATCTGTACGAGGATAGGTAACCAGTTTGAAACGTTCATACAGCGTTTGGGTGTGACGCAGAGTATCTTTGGCACTCATTCCATATCGTCTATTCGCATCTCGTTGAAGTTCGGTCAGGTCATAAGCCAGAGGTGCTGATTCTGATCTGGCTTTTCTGGTTACAGAAGTTACAAGTGCATCTTTTCCTTTCAGTTTTGCCAGCAAATTATCTGCTTTATCTTTTTCAAAAATCCGATCATTGCCTTTTATATCCTGCCAGGAAGTAGTGAAACCTGTACAGACCGCATTCAACTTCCAAAATTTAATAGGAACAAATCTCCTGATGTCTTCTTCTCTTTTTACAATAAGAGCCAAAGTGGGAGTCTGTACACGTCCGGCATTTAACCGGGCATCGAATTTGCAGGTGAGGGCACGGGTCACGTTCAATCCCACCAGCCAGTCAGCTTCAGCTCTTCCCACCGCTGCTTGGAAAAGACTATCATAATTCTGGGCAGGTTTCAGATTGGCAAATCCGTCTTTGATAGCTGTATCGGTCTGGGAAGAGATCCATAATCTTCTCA
>CAYWPW010000021.1:12223-13845 GCA_964460095.1 uncultured Candidatus Cloacimonadota bacterium | reverse complement strand
ATTTTGAGTACTTTTACTTTTGAGTTTTTTGAACTTAAATCCAGGATGCCTTTTACAAACCGGTTATTATTTTTTTCGTCTATTTTTATTCCCAGGTAATCCATATTTTTACACACGATTTCTCGCAAGATCGGCATATTTTCACCCACACCGCCAGTGAAAACCATTACATCCAATCCATCCATGACGGCAGTATAAGCACCAATATATTTCTTGATCCTATAAGCATAAACATCGAGAGCACGAATAGCATCCGGGTTTTTATTTACCAGTACTTCATTTTCAATCAGGCGCATATCATTGCTGATATTGGATAGACCGAGCATACCGCTTTTCCTGTTCAAAATAGAGTTAACCATGTCTGCCCCCAGGTTCATTTCCTTCATAATAAAAGTAGGAATTGCCGGATCAATATCACCGCATCTTGTACCCATCACCAAGCCTTCCAAAGGAGTGAATCCCATGGAAGTATCAATGGATTTTCCACCTTTAATAGCAGCGATGGAAGCACCATTACCAATATGACAGGTAATTATTTTTAGTTTTTTAATATCTTCTTTCAGATAATCAGCAGCAAGCCGACTTACATAATCGTGTGAAGTACCATGAAAACCATATCTCCTGATTTTGTGCTTTGTATAGAAATTCAATGGAAGTGCATATAAAAAGGCTTTTTCCGGTATTGTCTGATGAAAGGCTGTATCGAAAACACCACATTGCGAAGCTTCCGGCAGATTTTTCTTACACGCTTCCACTCCTCTTATATTGTGAGGATTGTGTAAGGGTGCCATTTTGATGCATTTTCTCATGGAAGCCAGCACACTATCATCGATTATTACAGAACCGGAAAATTCTTCTCCGCCGTGAACAAGCCTGTGTCCGATTGCATCAATATCCTGTTCAGATTTAATAACGCCGTTTTCCCGATTCATGAGGCTGTCTATTATGAGCCAGATTCCCAGAGCATGATTTTTTACTATGATTTCAGCTTTGTTCTTATTAAGTTTTTTTGATTTGAAAGTGAAAGATGATGTTTCTTCACCGATTTTCTCAATAATGCCTTGAGCAAGAACTTCTTTTATTTTCGTATTTATGAATTGAAATTTTATTGAGGAGCTTCCGCAATTTATGACTAAAATCTTCATCTGTTGATTAATAAGAAAAATCAGGAAAAATAATTTTAATTTCCGTCTTTGCGTGTTCCACAGAATCTGAAGCGTGTACAGCGTTTTTGGTAATAGATTCTCCATAAATGCGACGGATTGTTTCAGGTTTGGTATTATGGTAATCCGTCTTACCAACTAGTTTTCTAAGTTCCTGGATGGCATCGTCTCGCTGCAAAACTGCTGCCACTGTTTTTCCGGATCGCATAAATTTCAGAAGTTTCTCGTAGAAATCTTTTCCTTTATGAATTGCATAGAATTTACTGCTGGTTTCATTATCCATTTGAAACATTTTTAATTCTTTGATGATAAAGCCGTGTTCTTCAATAATTTTTAGAATTGCTCCGGCATGGTTTTTTTTTGTAGAATCCGGTTTAATCAGCAAAAGTGTATGCCGCTCCATATTTATTCTACCGTTTCTACAAAATCTAAGGCAGCCACTTTTATTGAAATGTCTCT
>CAYWPW010000021.1:8745-12123 GCA_964460095.1 uncultured Candidatus Cloacimonadota bacterium | reverse complement strand
CTTGTTTTTCGTTCATTTTTCACTCCTTTCTAATAAACTTAAGAGGCTAATTTTTTTCTAACATCTTTTTTGACAATAAATTTCTAATTCGATATATTATTAATTGTGGTTATCAGTTCAGATTTTATATCTTTTATATCTTCGAAAATAATTTTTGTAATGCATGAAATTAGCGGGATTGATAAATTAAATTTAGCTAATTTCTGTATGGTTTTTGCCATTGATACGCCTTCCACTTCCATTCCTACTTTTTCCAATGCTTCATCTCGCGCATAACCTTGTGCAAGAAATTTGCCGAATTTTCGGTTTCTGCTGTTTTCCGAAATACAAGTTGTAATCAAGTCTCCCATGCCGGCAATTCCGTAAACGGTTGAAATTGGGACTCCTAAAAATTTCATCACGATTTCATACTCTCGCAAGCCGTAAGTCATAATCAAACCGAAGATATTTGTTTTAAAGCCAAGTCCGTCACACATTCCCACAGCAATGGCAAACAGTCCTTTTAAGGATGCTGCCAGTTCGATGCCTTTCACATCCCTGCTGAATTCAAATTTTAAGATGTCATTTTCCAATACTTTTTGGAGATAAAAAAGCAAAATAACATCTTCAGAAGCTAATACAGCTTTTGCCGGTAAATTTTCAATCAGTTCACGAGCAATTGTAGGACCGGACAGATTCGCGAATCTCACCTTTTCTAATTTAGAGAGAACAGTTTCACTCACAGTTTTGAGTGTGGAATGCTCTACACCCTTAGAAGCATTTATAGCGATAAATTCAGTTTCATTGTTTTCCAGGAATTCATCGGTTAAACTCTCGATTTTTCGGGATGGAATGGCAATTATCACAATATCATCTTTATTGATTTTTCTGCTGAATTTTTTTTCCACAATAATATTATCGGAAAGTTTAGTGTTATTAAAAAGAGGATTTGCGTGATTTGAATTAATTCTGTCAGCTTCGTCCTGATCAATAGTCCACAAATATATTTTATGCTTTTTGGAGAAAAGTATTGCCAGAGTCGTTCCCCAATTGCCGGCACCAATGATAATAATTTTCATTTTCCCTCCAGAAATCCATCTTAAACAAAATCTAAAAAAGGATATGTTTAGTAAAGGAATTTCATGCCGTAAAAAAAAATGGTGGGTGATACGGGATTCGAACCTGTGACCTCTACGATGTCAACGTAGCACTCTAACCAACTGAGCTAATCACCCACAAGCTTTAAGATTTACAGTTCAGGTTTAATGTCAAGAAATTTTGCTAACAATATATGCATTCAGTTAGTTAGATACTTAAGGTTGAATAACGAAAAAAACATTGACTAATAAATGCTCCTTAAAACTCAGTAATCGTTGAAATTGAGTAAGGAGAATATTATGAATAAGGTTCTCAAAATTTCCGAATTGATTAATGAAGATTTTATTATTGATATCAAGTCTGACAACAAGCAGGATGCACTTAGCGAGCTGCTGGAAATTATTTGTAAGAGTTCTAAAATAACTGATTGCATGATTTTCAAAAAAGAAATTTTCAATCGTGAAAAACTAATGAGTACCGGCATAGGTTATGAGATTGCAATTCCGCATGCTCGCCACAAAACAATTGATGATTTTGTGATGGCTCTTGGCAGGAAAAAAGATGGGTTGGAATATGAGTCCATCGATGATAAACCCGTAAAACTAATTTTTATGATTGGTGCTTCCGATACACAGGACAAAGATTATATCAGGCTTCTTGCCCGATTGGTTTTGCGTTTGAAAAATAAAACTTTTGTAAACAAGATTCTTGCTGCAGAAGACCCGAAAGAAATTTATAATTTTATAAAAACGCAAAGGTAGTTTATGTTTCCCCAATATCTCCAGATGTTTTTCCTGGGTTCATCAATCATTCTGGCACTTTTATTTTCCAGGGGAGCCACAGTCCTGAAAACTCCTCTTATCGTTGGTTACATCATTGCCGGAGCATTGCTGGGACCGGATGTTCTGGGGCTTATTTCTTCAAAGCAGGTGGCATCTTTAGATGTTGTAAGTTTGGTTGTTCTTTCGTTGATTGGATTTGGTATTGGCGGAGAATTGAAATTCGCAGAAATTAAAAAGTTGGGGAAATCAATAACTTTAATCGTAATTTTTGAAGCATTGGGAGCTTTTTTATTAGTTGGAATTGCCAGTGCATTAATTCTCAAAAGTATTCCCATGGGTTTGATATTTGGTTCTCTCGCTTCTGCGACTGCACCGGCAGGAACCGTGGAAGTGATAAAACAATACAAGGCAAAAGGCAAGTTCACAACCACGCTTTATGCTGTGATGGGATTGGATGATATCCTGGCATTGCTGCTTTTTACGATTGTGTTACCTGTTTCGATCATCTTGATGACAGGAAAAACAGCAGGAAATGATGTTTCTATTATTCACTCTCTGGGAAATGCAGGACTGGAAGTGCTCTTCTCAGTTGGAGCTGGTATAATATCTGGATTCCTGTTTGTTCCGCTTGCCCGTATCATTCACGATAGAGTTAATTTACTGCTTCTATCTCTTGGGATTATTTTTATCAATTGTGGTATTTCAGAATATTTTCACCTTTCCCCAATTCTTTTAAATATGACAATGGGAATTGTGCTGGTAAACAGAAGCAGTCTCATTTCCCGAAAGATATTTAACACACTCGGAGATTGGACTCCACCAATGTATGTCTGGTTCTTCGTACTTATTGGAACCAGGTTGAATATATCTCTTATTACTAAATATGCCTTATTGATTGGCATTTATATTGTTGCCCGTTCTTTTGGAAAATGGAGCGGGACGTTTATGGGTTCATCCCTTGCCAAAGCACCTGTGAAAATTAGAAAGTTTCTGGGATTTGCTTTGATGTCTCAGGCAGGTGTGGCTGTTGGTCTGGCATTGGCTGCTTCAAAAGCATTGGAAGAGCACGGCTTTCACAGCCAGGCAATTCAGATAATAAGTGTGATAACAGCTACCACATTCATCGTGATGCTTATCGGACCGATCATGGCGAAAATGGCACTCTTTAAATCCGGGGAGACTAATGTTTCAGAATAGGAGTTTTTTATGTATATGATTTTAAATTTAAATAAAGAAAAGTATTTAGATGATGTTTTGATGGCTTTAACAGAAGCCGGAATTGATGATACAGTTGTTCTTTCCGGTGAATCTCTCGGGCATAAATTGGCTTTTGATAACCCGCTTTTTGCCGGGTTTCGCAAATCTTTCGGTAAAGATAAGGGTTATGCCAATGTTATCATGGCAGTTGCAGAGAAAGACCAGGTTGAATTTATGCTGGAAGAGCTGAAAAATTCAGGTGTTGATTTTGTGAAAAATGAGATTGGAAAGATTGTGTTATTGCCGGTTGAGAAATTAATAT
>CAYWPW010000021.1:0-8645 GCA_964460095.1 uncultured Candidatus Cloacimonadota bacterium | reverse complement strand
GTTCTATAAATCGGAGGAAAGGATGAAAATAGTCGAATGCGTTCCTAATTTCAGTGAGGGTCGCGATCTTAAAATTATAGATCAAATTACCGATACGATAAAATCTGTAAGAGGTGCATTTCTTTTGGATGTTGATCCCGGAGCAGATACGAACCGAACGGTGGTAACTTTTGTAGGTGAGCCGGAAGCAGCTATTGAAGCAGCTTTTCAGGCGATCAAAAAAGCTTCGGAAATCATTGATATGAGCAAACACAAAGGAGCTCACGCCAGGATGGGCGCCACCGATGTTTGTCCGTTTGTTCCAGTTTCCGGGGTTACAATGGACGATTGCGTGGAATATGCCAGAAGACTCGGTAAAAAAGTTGGAGAAGAACTAGGAATTCCAATTTATTTCTATGAATATGCTGCTAGCAAACCCGAATGGCAAAACCTGGCAGAAGTACGAAAAGGTGAATACGAGGCTCTTCCTCAAAAAATGAAAGATCCGTATTGGAAACCTGATTTCGGTCCTCAGAAATTTAATGCAAAAACAGGAGCAACTGCTATTTCTGCTCGCGAGTTTCTGATTGCATATAATATTAATTTGAATTCTCGGGATAAGAAAAAGGCTCATGACCTGGCTCTTTCAATTCGTGAAAAAGGTCGGCTCAAACGTGATAAAAACAATAAGATTGTGAAAGATAAAGACGGCAACAAACTCCGTCAACCCGGACTTTTCACACATTGTAAAGCGGTTGGCTGGTTCATCGATGAATACAATCGAGCCCAGATAAGTATAAATCTTACTAATTATAAAATCACTCCTCCTCATCTTGTTCTGGAAAAAGTTCGTGAACTGGCAAAAGAAAAAGGCATTCAAGTTACAGGCAGCGAACTGGTGGGTCTCATTCCCAAAGAAGCAATTCTTGTGGCTGGAAAATATTATTTGAAACGAATGGGTGAAAGTGCTGGAATCCCAGAAAAGATGATAATTGAAACTGCTGTTCAATCTATGGGACTCGATGATCTGGGGGAATTTGACATAAATGAAAAAGTCATTGAATATGCGATTGCAGAAAAAGACAAACTTGTGGGTATGACTATCACGGATTTTGCAGATGAACTTTCCACAGATTCTCCTGCACCGGGTGGAGGAAGCGTTGCCGCACTTTGTTCTGCAATGTCCGGTGCTTTAACTGCCATGGTTTCCAATCTTACAATCGGTAAAAAGGGATATGAAAAAGTGTGGGAACAAGCAAAAGAACTGGCAGAACTTGGTCAGAATATTAAGGAATGTTCTATTGATGCGATAGATAAAGATACACAAGCATTTTACGAAATGATGGATGCTGCCCGGCTTCCCAAAAAGACTGAAGAGGATAAGAAAATTAGATTCGATGCAATTCAGAAAGCAACGAAGAACGCCATTTTAGTTCCTCTTGAAACTCTTAAAATTGCTTTTGAGGCTGTTGAACTCTCTGAAAAAATCGGAAAGATTGGAAATAAGAGTGCTCTTTCCGATGCTGGAGTTGCAGCTATTACAGCAAATGCCGCAGCAAAATCTGCCTACTTAAATGTGAAAATTAATATGGGTGGAATCGAAGACGAGAAATTTAAATTCGATATCTTAACCCAAGCTGACGAACTACTGGAAAAAGTGAATAATCTGGCTTTGAAAGTTGAGAAAGATATAAAGGGGAAAGTTTAAATTTTAAAATTTTCCAAAGATTATAAAGCTTTGTAAGGTTATTAATAAATTATGGAAAATATTCAACACTTAATTCAGCTTTTGCAATCTTTGATTTCACCGATTGTTTTGATTTCCGGTGTGGGATTATTACTGCTATCATTCACTAACAGGCTGGGACGTGTGATCGATAGATCGCGTTTCCTGGTCAAAGAACTTGAGCAAGATGGAAAAGATAATTTTGAAATCAAGAAAAAACAAATCTCGGTTTTATATAAGCGAAGTAGAATCTTGCAAACGTCCATCACAGCTATATCCATCACCATCCTATTAGCAAGTTTAATGATTTTGGTTTTATTTCTTGGTTATTTCACAAAAATAAATATTGAACCGTTTTTTCTAATTCTTTTTGTCATCGCCATATTTTGCTTAATTTTTTCTATAATAGTATTTCTTCTTGATGTTTCTCTGACATTAAAAGCGTTGAAATTTCAGATCAGAAATCATTTGTGAAACCCTAACAGCGATTGAATCAACAAAAGGATTTTCGTGAACTATAAACATCTTTTCGGTCCTGTTCCGTCCCGCCGTTTAGGAATTTCGCTCGGAGTGGACCTAGTTCCACACAAAGTATGTAGTTTAGATTGTATTTATTGCGAAGTTGGCAAGACGACTAATTGCACAATTGAGCGTAAAGAATATGTCCCAATAAATGAAGTTCTAAATGAATTGGATGATTATCTTAAACAAAAACCAAATCTTGATTTCATCACTTTTTCCGGAGCAGGAGAACCGACCCTAAATAGCGGAATCGGGAAAGTTATATCTTTCATAAAAGAAAAATATTCTCAATATAAATTAGCGCTTTTAACAAATTCGACTCTTTTGCACGATATAAATCTGAGGAAAGAAATAATAAATATTGATCTGATTCTTCCCTCTTTAGATGCAGCGAGCGAAGATGTTTTCAGGAAATTAAATCGTCCGAACCCAAAAGTTGAAATAGAAAAAGTGATTAAAGGACTTCTAATTTTCAAAAAAGAATTCAAAGGTGAAATGTGGTTGGAACTTTTTATTGTTCCCGGGTTGAATGATTCTGAAAAAGAACTTTCCCTTCTCAAAAATACAATTCTGAAAATAAATCCTGAAAAAGTGCAATTAAATACGCTTGATAGACCCGGAACAGAACCGGAAGTTAAGTCTGCTTTAAAAGAGAAATTGGAAGATATTGCTGAATTTTTGAAACCTCTTTCTGTAGAAATAATTGCGAAATTTGTTTCCCGCCGGAAAGTAAAAAGTTTTGATAAAAATATTGAAAATCAGATTTTAGAAACAATCCGCAGGCGACCCTGTACAGATAAAGATCTTTCTGCGATGCTTGGTCTCCATCTTAATGAATTGAATAAATATCTGGCTGAATTGCTGAAAAAAGATATTATTAAAAGTGAATTTCAGAAAAGAGGAGTTTTTTTTAAGATTAAAAAAGCGGATAACTAAAAAAGTTAACCGCTTAATTTTTCCTTTGAATTTCACAAAGCAAAGCTTTGCGTTACTATTTCACCAGGAAAGAAAAAGTTGCCCCGAATTTCTTCGGGGCGAAATTTTCTTATTTCATTAAGATCATTTTCTTAACAGAAGTATAATCTCCCGTGTTCATTTCATAGAAATAAATACCACTGGAAACACTTTCGTTGTTGTTATTGATTCCATTCCAGACAGTGGTGTAATTATTAACATTGTGATATTCATTAACCAGGGTTGCAACTTTCTGGCCTTTGATGTTGAAAACCGCAATAGTTACATTGCCGGCTTCTTTGATTTCATAGTTGATGGTCGTGGTTGGATTGAAGGGATTGGGATAGTTTTGTGCCAGAAATCCGGCAACAGGAACGGTGTTGTTATTAACTGAGCTGTAAGGAACCGGGAACTCCAGGCTCAAAGAAGAATATTTCAGTACACCACCCACATCCAGACCATAACCCATATCAGCTGCATACGTCCCAAAGCTGGCATCGTCAAAGAAGACCATGTGCAATTTACCATGATATTCATCCAGGACTTCGATCGTATCACCCGGATAAACGTAACAAGGCATCATGTTATCAAGCTCAGGGCAATAATTTACATCATCGGTTTTGGCGTTTAATAATCTGGGCTGAGACCAGGTTGCACCATAATCACCGGAAACTGCAATAGCAATTTCAGATACTTCAAACCAGTCTTCATATCCTGCTACACCATCATAACCCTGAAATTGATTATAACCATCTTGCCATAATGCAATTACCCAATTATCGTTTTCCGCAAGTTTAAATGAACTGCACTGGAATGAACCATCTTGCAGTGTGCCAGCATAGAAATATGAGGGCCAGCTCGCTACAAATACTATGTTACCATCTGCATCATATTCATCAACTTCCATCACATCATCCCCATCAATATCATAAGGAATATAGGGGAAATCATCACCCGGGCTTGCTCCTTCGAGATACATATCCCAAAGAGAAAATACACCGGTTGCAATATCAAAAGTAAAAACTTTTGGATAGAAGTAAAGCGGGTAGTAAGTTCCTCCAGCAGCACTTTCTACAGTTGTAAGTCCCATTGCAGCGAAGCAGCGAATCTTGGTGTTGTCTTCTGTGAAGATTGCATTAAAATGACCACCATCGGGACTTGGATTCAAATAAGGTTCTGCCGGGGAACCGTCATCATTGGTAAGCCACCAGGTTCCATCCAGGTGTTGCTGGTTATCGATATCAAACCGCCAATATTGTGAAGAGTAAGTGAAGTCTTCAGCATAATTATCACTGTACCAGACGCAAAGTGAATCTCCAGCCCAACCAATCATTGCCACTTTTCCATCATCGGAAATAGCCATATCCTTGATAGTTCTGTCAATATCATCATATTGATATTGATCCATCAGGGGGAATGTTTTATAGGTCCAATCCAAAGTTAATTGTGCCTCCAAATCTGCTGTCTCAAAATCAGCATAACCCAAAAGGGAATTATAATTCAAATTTGTACCAGAATTATCTGTATAATTATCAGCATAAACATAAACTCTTCTATGACCTGCTTCCGGTGAAGGTCCGATCTGAACTTTTGGCCAGATAAATTCATCATCGTCGTGACTTGTGAGTGGTTCACTAACTTCAGGATTATCGAAAACGATAAATTCATCGATCCATAATCCGGGAGAGCCCAGGTAATGGAACAAATCATAAGCTGCCAGACAGTCATAAGAACCGTCCGGCTCTACAATTGCATGCCAACTGGCAAAGGGGTCGGCAGTAACAGGATCGACATCAATCCCAGTATAACCCTGACGAACGTTAGTTGTACTGATTGGGTCGACATTTGTGACAGTACCATCTTCAGTGATGTAAGCGTAATAAACTCTTCTTTCAGCAGTGGAAGTTTCCGCAGCGTGGAAAGCTATGTAAATTCCATTAGCTGGTAAACCATAGGGCTGCGAAATTTCCGGTTGAATACGGACTGCCCAACTGTTATAACCACAAGGCATGTAATCATAAAAAGAATTGGCAATTGCAGTAGGATCAACTATAAATTCATAGTTAGGTCCGTCCCGGAATGTTGGTGCAGGTTTTGTTGTTACATTCTCTTGCACCAATGGTTGTTCTACCGGCATTTGAGCATCGTTGGCAAACAAGCTGCCGGTAAAAACGATTAATACGCAAAAAAGAATAATTCTTTTCATCTCTCCTCCTTTTCGCTTGATTTTATCAAGCGTGTTTTTAATTGATTATGTAAATTTTTTGCAAAGTTTCTTTTGGAACGAATTTTAAAAAAGCGATCAACTGAAAATGTCAACTGCTTAATTTGTTTTGGGAATTACTCCACAAAGCTTTGCGTTACTATTTCATCAGGAAAGAAAAAGTTGCCCCGAATTTCTTCGGGGCGATATTCCCTTATTTCATTAAGATCATTTTCTTAACTGAAGTATAATCTCCAGTGTTCATTTCATAGAAATAAATTCCACTGGAAACACTTTCATTATTATCGTTAATTCCATTCCAAATAGTGCTGTAATTATTGGCAGCGTGATATTCATTAACCAGGGTTTTAACTTTCTGACCTTTGATGTTGAAAACTTCGATAGTAACATCGCCGGCTTCTATGATTTCATATTGGATGGTTGTGGACGGATTAAATGGATTAGGATAATTCTGAGCCAGCAAACCAAGAGCAGGAATTTCATTATCGTCAGTTCCCACAGGTACCCAGGCATCGGGGAATTCAATATCTAATGCTGCATATTTTAATTCTCCACCATTGCTCAGTCCGTAACCGGAAATGCTGGAGCCAAAATCATTATCAGCATAATAAAACAGGTGAATCTTACCATGATAGTTGCCTGGAGTATTACTGATAATTTCAATTTTATCGCCAGGATAAACATAGCAAGGAATTTGTCCTGCCAGTTCAGGAGTGTCATTTGCATTCAGGAAGATAGGTTCAGACCAGGTTTCACCATGATCTGCAGAAATGATTATAGCAATTTCCGGTGTTGCTTCCCAAGCCGCAAATGAATTATCGCCATCATAGAATCTCTTTGCCTTTGTTCCATCTGACCACACAGTAACTAACCAGTTTCCGGTGGTAACCGTTTTGAAGCTATTTTCACTGAAACTATCAACAGGATAAAAAACGCACCAATTATAAATCCATTCGGGCCAGCCATCACCATCAAATGAATCTACAACACCGTCCTCATCTAAATCCCACGGGACCATTGGTACATGATCATACGCATCCGCACCTTCAATGTAAAGATCTTTGAAACTGAATTCATGTGTATTCAAATCGAATACAACTTCTTTTGGATAAAACTGGGACCATTCTGGATAATAATATCCGGGACCATTTCCATCAAGAGCGTCAAAAGAGATTGCCATAGCGCCCGACCAGGTAATTTTGGTGTTATTGTCTTTGAACTGTATGTTCATATGACCGGTCTCGTAAAATTCTTGCGAAACAATATATGGAGTCATTGGTGTTGCTTCGTCAGAGTAAAGATAGGCAGTACCATCTTCATTTAAAGGATTCCATTGATCGAAAATAAAATCTGAGGAATAATACTCAAATGGACCTTCCCCATAGTTTTCATTGATGAGCACGAATACGTCGCTAATGGCGGCATCGTTGTCAATCACATATCCGGCATATGCAACCATATTATCAGCAACAGTACATCCCTTGAAGGGTCTCATCCAGATAGGGTCTTCAGCATTCCAGGCATCCATTTGTGCCATGGTGCGATAATTCCAATCGAGAGTGTATTGATTATTCATATCATCAGTATCAAAATCTGCATAAGCAATAAGAGAGTTCTCGCTGGGGAGACCTAAGTCACCGTGAGCAGAAGTAAAATTACCTCCGGATATATAAACTCTTCTGTAATCTCCTCCCAGCGGTGAAGAATCGATATAAACATAGGGCCAGATAAACTCATCATCATCGAAACCTGTGAGTGGCTCACCTACTTCAGGATTATCAATAGAAACGAACTTATCAATCCATAATCCTGGAGATCCCATCATATGAAACAGATCATAAGTAGTTAAAACATCCCAGATTGGGCTGGCACTTGTTGGTGCATGCCAGGCAGCAATAGGATTGGCAGTAACAGGATCGATATCAATTCCCGGATAACCCTCCTCCTCGCCACCAACACCTACCGGGTCTGTTGCCGTTACATTGCCGTTAGCATCGATGTAGGCATAGTAAACCCTTCTGGTTGCACTTGCTGTTTCTGTTGTATGAAATACGACATATGCCCCTCCTGCAGTTAGCCCAAACGGATTCGATATTTCCGGCTGAATGCGAAGCGGTAATCCACAGTAGTTTCCAGGCATGTAATCATAGTATGAAGAAATAATTGTAGTGGGGTCAATAATGAATTCATATGCCGGCGCATCTCTTGTACTCGAGTATAAATATCCGGTTGCCTTTCGAGGGCTGGTTAACGATTTGTCCGGTCCTGTTGGTTGCATGAGACCTTTTGCAAACAGGCTTCCAACCAGAACGATTAAAACTACAAAAAAAGTAACTCTTTTCATTTTTCCTCCTTATTATTGGCATTTTTTTTAAAATTAGTTCCAGAAAATTATTTCATTTTACACTTCCCCTTTTATATAATTGAAGCGGTTGCAATTTATTATTTTAATGGGAAAACTTGTAAAGACATTTTTTTTAGAATCAAATAAAAAAGCGGATAACTAAAAAAGTTAACCGCTTAATTTTTCCTATTATTTCACAAAGCTGAGCTTTGTGTTACTGCTTCATCAAGATTTATCCTGCCTGCCCCGATAACTATCTGGGGTGAAATGCAAAGCCTATTTCACCAGGAAAGAAAAAGTTGCCCCGAATTTCTTCGGGACGAAATTTTCTTATTTCATTAAGATCATTTTCTTAACAGAAGTATAATCTCCGGTGTTCATTTCATAGAAATAAATTCCACTGGAAACACTTTCATTGTTATCATTCATTCCATTCCAGACAGTGCTGTAATTATTAGCTGTGTGATATTCATTAACCAGGGTTGCAACTTTCTGACCTTTGATGTTGAAAACTTCAATGGTTACATTGCCGGCTTCTTTGATTTCATAGTTGATGGTTGTAGTTGGATTAAATGGATTAGGATAATTCTGTGTCAGGAAACCAGCAGCAGGAATCAGCTCATGTTCAGCATCTACAGAAGATATCGGTCCGTCAAATTCAATATCTAATGCTGCATACATCAGTTCTCCACCGTTGTTCAGTCCGTTACCATTAATGCTCGAGCCAAAATCATTATCATCCAGATAGAAGAGTTGAACCTTACCATGATAGTTGCCTGGAGTATTGCTGATAACTTCAATTACATCACCAGGATAAACATAGGAAGGAATTTGTCCTACCAGTTCAGGAGTGTCATTTGCATTCATGAAGATGGGCTCGGACCAGGTTTCACCAT
>CAYWPW010000020.1:9762-13907 GCA_964460095.1 uncultured Candidatus Cloacimonadota bacterium | reverse complement strand
AGGTTTTCAGGCATTTCCAGGGACAACGGAAAGGTTTTTTGATCCCGGCTTTTACATCTTTCAGAAAATCGTTCAATATTGCGCGGCCAGGTAAACCCACCGGACTTTGGATGATAACAATATCTTCTTTTTTGCACTTGATGAACTGATTTTTAAATTCAGGTGCTGCGTCACATTCTTTCGTGGCCACAAAACGCGTTCCCATCTGCACACCACTGGCACCCATGTTCATAAATTTATGGATGTCTTCTCCGCCATATACACCACCAGCAGAAATCACCGGAATTGTTTTTCGATATTTCTTTTCATATTTTTTTGTTGCATCACAAACACTTGGCAAGATTTCCTCCAGGGAAAAGTCTGGATCATCTATCTGCTCAGGTTTGAAACCCAGATGTCCTCCGGCCAAGGGACCTTCTACTACTACAGCATCAGGAACATGATCAAAATGTTTTTCCCAGCTTTTGAAGATGAGTTTGGCAGCTCTTCCTGAAGAGACAATAGGAGCAATTTTTGTATTCATCTGCTTCAAATAATCTATCGTGATCCCAGCTGGCATTTTTAATGGTAACCCTGCTCCGAGAAAAAGAATATCAACGTTTTCTTCCAAAGCCAGTTTAACCATTTCATCAAAATCTGAAACAGCTACCATAATGTTCAAACCTATAATACCATTTGACATCCTTTTGGCTTTGCGAATTTCTTCTCGTAATGCAATTTTATTATCTTCGCGATATGTCTTTTGTGAAGTGTGTCTCAGCATACCTAATCCTACCGAAGATATCACACCAATTCCACCTGCATTTGCTACGGCTGAGGCCAAACCTGCCATGGAAATTCCTACGCCCATTCCACCCTGGATGATGGGTAGTTTTGCAATCAAGTTTCCAATTCTTAATTCTGGTATTCTTATCATAATTTTTCTCCAATATTATTTAAACAGCTTGCACGACTTTCCTGAAATGATAGCCATAGATTGAGAGAGTCATTGCTACTGAAAACTTCTGTGGATAGTCTCTGATTGTAGAAAACAAAAGCTTCCAATAATACTTTCTTCCTTTTTCCAAAAAACCTAATTTCCAGATCGATTTAAAGAAAGCATTCACATCTCTGAATTTAACTTTTTGTTTGTTTCCTTTTGGAAGATAATATTCTTTCAGAAACACCCTAATCCTATCATAATAATTTTTTTGTGAGTAGATTGTCTCTAAAACTTTCTTATAACCTTCGATTAGTTTTTGATACTTCATCGAAGGCTCAAAGTTGATAGTTCCATCCATATTATCACCACTTATGTTCTGACGCAGTCTGTTTTCTCTTTTCAATCGTTTGAATAAATTTGTACCGATAGGAGCATTTAACAGACCGATCATAGCCGTCACAATTCCACTTTTTTGAATGAAATTTATCTGCTGTTTAAAGATACTGGGCGGGTCATTATCGAAACCTATGATAAATCCTGCAGACACCATTAATCCGGATTTCTGCAGATTCTTCACGGAATCTAACATATTTCGTTTCCGATTTTGTGTTTTTCCACATTCTTTTAAGCTGGCATCATTGGGTGTTTCGATGCCGACGAAGGTTGAATGAAATCCTGCTTTAACCATCAGATCAATCAACTCCTGATCATCAGCTAAATTGATTGATACTTCAGTAGAAAACTTAAAAGGAAATTTAAATCTTTCTGACCATTTTATAAGAGCGGGTAAAAATTCCGATTTTAATTTGGCTTTGTTGCCGATGAAATTGTCATCGACAATAAATACACATCCACGCCATCCCCATTTATGTAGAGAGTCTAATTCCTTGAGGAATTGCTCTTTAGATTTAGTTCTGGGAATTCTTCCATTCAAAAAAGTGATGCTGCAGAATTCACAATTAAATGGGCATCCTCGGGAATATTGCATACTCATGTTGGCATATTTATTCATATTCAGCAAATCCCAACGTGGAATCGGCGTTTGAGATATATCCGGAAATTCTGAAGTTGAATATACTTTCTGTAAAGTTCCAGCTTTTAAATCTTTTAGAAATCTAGGAAATGTAATCTCAGCTTCGTTCAAGATGAAATGATCTACTCCCAGAAATTTAGTGTGATCCATAGTTACCATCGGACCACCTGCTACAACTTTTATGCCTTTTTGATTGCACTTCTTCACTACATTTTGAAACGATTTGATCTGGATATCCATTCCGCTAATGAACACAAAATCAATATCTTCGAAATATTTGTCTTTCAAAAACTCAACATTCATGTCTATTAATTTTATCTGCCAGCTATTAGGAAGTAAGGATGCAACTGTCAGTAACCCCAAAGGTGGTTCGGCAGATTTTTTGGAAATGAACTTTAATGCATTCCGAAAACTGTAAAATGTTGTTGGAGTTTCCGGATAAATCATCAAAATATTCATAGCATCTCCTCAATCTTTCGACTATTTTTGTCCTATAGTCGAAAAAAACTTAAAAAATTTTAGCTTCTCGCTTCAATTCCTTTAAAAATAATTTCCATCATCTGCTGACTGTCTCTTTCCAAATCCTGTTCCTTTTGTATTAACAATGGATATTCCAAACCCTTTATTGCTATGGATATCATATGGACAACAACATCGACATCACATGCTTTAAAAACGTTTTTCTGAATTCCTTCATTTATTAGAATGCTTAATGTATTGTTTTCGAAATTATAGAAATCTTCCCTCACCTGTTCGATGAAAAAATAATGATCCAGATATTCATTAGTAAGAGTTTTGTAATGGTTGCTTAGTTCTTTTAAATGAAGCATTCTGGTGCTAACATATTGCATTATCTTATCCTGAGGGCTGTAAGCTTTCTGGATAGCATTATTCAATTTCTGTCGGAAAAAATCGGAATCTAAACGCACGATCTCAGCAAAAATATCTTCTTTGTTTTTGAAGTAGTAATACATGGTTGATTTACCCATACGGGCTTTTGCTGCAATTTCATCCATGGTGGTTTTTTTGAAACCGTATTGAGCAATCAATTCTTTGGCTGCTGTAATAATATTGCTTTTCTTTTCATCCATATATTACTCCTTGAAGACATTTAGACCAAATCCGTTTTTCAGTCTAAGTTGTCAAGAAAAATAATTTCATTTGACTTGAATTTTGTCTTTTCTAAATTTCGTTAAAGAATTTTATAGCATTAAGTATTGGGATAGAGCTGATGAAAAAAATTATTAAAGTATCATTACATCTTATACTTGCAGGAGTTGTTTCGATCATCTCTTTTATTGGCTTCAAGAAAGCTGTGGAAGCTTTGAATGAAAAGATGGAGGAGAAATGAAAAATAAACACAAAATTCTATTTATAATTCCACTGATTGTCATCATGCTTTCTTCCTGCATTCTGCCAACTTCTGAGAGTGAACCATACGTCACTCCAACCTATTACTTTTGTATGAACAATCTAGCCGGCGATAACCAGGTTGAGCTTTTTGAAACAGGCTATCAAGGCTATCCCAAGATATATGTTTCAAATTCGGATCACGCTGCTTATTTCTCCGATGAAAATAACGTTTTTATGGTAAATGTGGAAACACTGGATACACTTAACATTACTTGCGATGCCAATGGCTTTGCTATAAGTCCGGATGGAGAGATTGCAGTTTTCCAACAGGACAAATCATTCTATAAATATGTGATCAGCTCTGGAGAGACGAGCCTACTATTGCAATTCTATGATACTGAAATAAGCTATCCATATTTTAGCTCTGATGGCGAAACCTTGATTTTTTCTACTCTTTATCAGAATGATAGTACTTATACTAAAAAAATTCGCAGTTACAATATCGATGAAAACATTATGGAGACACTTCATACTATTGAAGATGAATATGTTAATTGGATTAGGATGCCGCGCTACTCTGTTAATGATGAGAATTTATATTTTGAATATATTTCCGGTCTGTATCGAATGAATTTGTCTGAAAGGGAAATATTCTGTATCTACCAATTTAATAAAAATATGAGAGATTATTCAGTTTCTGATAGCGAGAATTATTTATTATACGTAAATACATCTCATGATTGTTATTACTTAACAAGTGACGGGATGGATTTAACAGAAATTGAATATGGCTTCAATTACACATTTTTAAATGATCAACAGCTTCTATATTCCCGT
>CAYWPW010000020.1:0-9662 GCA_964460095.1 uncultured Candidatus Cloacimonadota bacterium | reverse complement strand
TGAATATGGCTTCAATTACACATTTTTAAATGATCAACAGCTTCTATATTCCCGTTATGGAATCTTTATATATGATGTATATTCTGGAAATAGAGAAGAAATTATTGAACTAACCAGAGGTGTTGGTTATCTGAAAGAACGAGAGCAGATCGTCTACATAAGAGGGATAAAGTGATATGACTAAAAAAATATTAATAATATTTCCAATTTTACTAATCTTACTTTCAAGCTGCATAGATTTATTTTATGATGGACATCTGCCTTATGATAGTGTCGATTTCCATATGATAAATGTAGATAGCACAGGTTATAAAAAATGTTTTGATATCGAGAATGCGGCTCAATATAAATATGACTTGGAGAACTATTCAGTTTCATCTAATCACGAGTATGTAATAATGAATTATTGTATTAAGGGTTTGATTCGTTATGATATAGAAGGTAGTGAAGAATATAAGATTTCTGGAGATAAATGGGTGCGATCTTGCCAGCCTGATATTTCACCGGATAACGAGAAAGTGGTTTTTGCCTCAGAAGGAGATATTTTTCTGGTAAATCCAGATGGAACCGATTTGATTAATATTACTAATACTCCGGACGATTATGATTCCTATCCTTCATTTACCGAGGATGGTTTAAGTATTGTGTATTCTTCAAATGTGAATTATATGATAAATGATAGTTTATATGCGATATGTACTTTGCCTTTTATTAGCTTTGAAATAAATGAAATCTGTACTTTAGAAAATGCAGACCACAAGATTATTTATCCTCTCTGGAGTGAGCAATATAAAAGTTACTTCTTTCATTATATCCGTACTAATTCATCTTATGATTCACTTAGTGGAGTATGGCAATTTCAACAGGATTTACCTATGCAAATATACAATTGTCACCCCAGAGAAACTAAGATCATGATTTCTTCCGACGGTGAAAAGATACTTACACGTTCATCTGGTGACGGACTTATCATAGATATCGCTGGCAATTTACTGTTTGATACAAATACTATTGGTTATTACATTACGGTTGTCTTTCTTTCTGAGGATGGAAGCTATTTAATGTATCAAAGGAATAATGGAGTGTACATTTACGAGTTTGCTTCTCAGGAAAGCAGACAATTAACATATAGCGCATATCATGCTTTACTGGTTGGAGATCGAGTTTATTACTTCATAGAACATTTCTTGTTAGGTTCCTAGCTCAATCTTGATTCGTTAATTTATTATGTCTATGTTTTAAAATAAAAAACCGAACAAGAATCATTTCCTGTTCGGTTCACTATTTTTCACCAATTAAGCAATTTACAAATTCGCAAATGGATTATCATCATCAACGTATGTTTTCTTGACTTTTTGCTTCTTATATTTATGCCAATCGTCTTTTTCTTCTACAGCAGATTCAGGCATATTGGTAGGTTCCAGAGAAATACGGCGAGCATCTTTATCTATCTTTACAACCCGAACTTTGAATTCCCCACCAATATTTGTTTTATCAAATTTTTTACCCACGATCTTCAGTTTTGAACTTGGCACAAGCCCGGTAATCCCTTCTCTGATTCTGATGAAAGCACCAAAGGAAGCTACGTTTTCAATGACTCCGCTAAACACATCATTTTCAGAAATTATATCCTGAATATTGTCCCAGGGGTCTGGTTGAAGTGCTTTTAATGAAAGCGATATTTTCCTGTTATCAGGATTTATCTTCAGAATTTGAGCTTCTACAAATTCACCTTCTGTTACTACTTCCGATGGAGTGTTGATGCGTCTTCCGCGAGCTAACTCCGAGATTGGAATGAGTCCTTCCACGCCGGGTTTTATTTCTACAAATGAACCGAATGGCAAGTTGCGAAGAATGCGGCAATTAACAATATCACCTTCTTTCAATTCCTTCATAGCAGCATCTAAAGGATTTTCCTGCAATGCTTTTAAAGAAAGAGAAATTTTCTCACCCTGAATTTTTATTATTTTCGTTTCAATCTCATCACCAATATTCATAACTTCAGAAGGAGAATCTATTCTTACCCAGGAAAATTGAGAAATATGTAAAAGTGCTTCAATTCCACCTAAATCGACAAAAGCACCAAAATTTGTGAGCCGGGTAACCTTGCCGCGAACGTTTATGCCAACTTCCAGTTTTTTCAGAGTTTCTTTCTTCAATTTATTTCTTTCTTCGTCTAAGATAACTCTTCGAGAAACAACTATATTTCTTCCTTTCTCCTCGAATTTTATAATTCGGAAATCAATAGATTCGCCTATAAACTGCTTCGGATCAACCACCAATTTAATGTCGATATGTGAGATAGGGCAAAAAGCCTTTACTCCTGAAATATCTATGAGATAGCCACCTTTTGTTAAAGATTTCACCTTACCATTTACAGGAATTTTTTCTTCAAATGCATCATGAAGGACCTCAATATTTGCAGAAATCAAACTCTTGGAAATCAGAGTTTCAGTATCTGAATATTTTACTACAAAACCCTTTAAAATATCTCCAATCTTACAGCGCAGTTTACCGTTTTTATCGAAATAATCCTGCTTCTCTGCATAAGCATCGCGTTTTCCACCCAGAGAAACAAAAATATACGAATCAGTAATATTTATTATTTCACCTTCAACTTTATCACCAACAGCGAGTTCTTTGATATTTACCAGAGATTCTTCTAACAATTTATCAAAATCCGAATCTATTTCTGAAACCGGTTTTGCTTCAACTTCGTTTGTTTCAGCCTGAATTTCTTCCTTATCTTCAGATGTCTCTAATTGCTTTTCCTGAATTTCTTCTGTTTTTTCCATCTCTTCTCCCCAAAACAATTTCGAGTGCCAAAAAGAAAACCAAACCCTGTTTGTAAAGATTTATTTTTTTACTAAAATTTAACCTTTTATTATTATAATTAAATAATTTACTTGACTTAAGAAATCATATTTTTTTACAAAAAGGTGTTCTTTTCATAAGAAGAGATAATGAGTGTTTAGGAGGTGAATCTTGAATGGAATATTTTACCGGAAGAAGCATTTTCAAACTTTCGGTAAAATTAGTTTAGGATGGATCACAACTCCGATCGCTTATGCTATTTTGCCTATATTGCCCTGTTCTTTATGCAGAATGTTTTCATTCAGGATGTATTTATTCAGTTGAGTAGATGCTAGTCATCAAATTTTCAACAGCTCCGACTGTGTACGGTAACTGACGTAAGGTTTTATGTTTTCAACTTTTTCTTTTCTGCTGCTGGAAATAAAATATTATTTAAAATCAAACGATAACCTGGTGACTGTTTATGAAGGTCCAAAACGGTTTCCGGATCACCGATGCGATGCTGATAATCTTCAGGGTCGTGCCCTCCATAAAAAGTAAAAGTACCTTTTCCGAAATTCCCGTGTAAATATTTCACTTCTTCCACTTGCGGAGATTCACCTAAAATTATCACACTTTTCTTAACAAATTCTTTGTGAAAAGAGGTCGTCTGTCCCAGAAATCCATTGATAACGCTCGTATGACATTGAGTGAGCATTGTGGGAACCGGATCATATTTTGCTGAAAAATCGAACAATTGAAAATAATCAGCTTCTGCTCCACGAAGTTGAGCATAATCACTGGCATCTATGCTGGAGAATTCATATTGATACGGATTAAATATCAGTGTGAAGTTCTCAAAGGCAAAAGTACGAGAAAAATTCAATTTGTTTTGAGATTCAGGGTCAAAACCATCTCCATCAAAAACAGCATCGCAAATATCGATACTTCCTGCTGCAAGAGCAATATCGAATGTATCTGTAGCAGCACACATAGCAAATAAAAATCCGCCATTTCTAACATATTCTCGAATCTTTTCTGCAACTGCATGTTTCAATTCCCATACTTTATTGAAGCCAAATTTGGCAGCAAGTTCCTCATTATTACGTACATCTTCCTGGTACCAGGCAGTGTTTCTGAAACTGGAATAAAACTTTCCATACTGACCTGTAAAATCCTCATGATGCAAATGCAGCCAATCATATTCATCAAGCAAACCGGCTAAAACTTCTTCGTCCCAAACAGTCTCATAATAAATTTCTGCATAAGTTAAAGCCAGAGTTACAGCATCATCCCACGGCTGTTTATTGGGTGGAGTGTAAATTGCGATTTTCGGCTCTTTCTCCAAAACAACAACATCCATATTAGCTGCGTCAATTTCTGCGAAAATGGAAGCCACATTTGCAGAAGAAATCTGTTCAAAAGATACTCCCCTGATATTACAGAGATTTTCAATTTCGTAAGAATCATGGATGAGATAAGAACCTCCACGATAATTCAAAAGCCATTTCACAACTATTTGCTCTTGAAGTGCAGTAAATGCAATTCCATAAGCTTTGAGGTGATTGGTTTGAGTGAGATCCATTGGAATTAGAATCTCTGCAGATGCTGAGAAACAGATTAAAAATATTAGACTTACTACAAGATATTTCATTTTATTCCTTTTCTAAAAAAATTCCGATGTTTTCCCAACTTCCGCATGTGCAAAGCTCTTCGGAATGTTGAGGTTCGTTCCAATCCAATCTTCCAAAAACAATCGGAAGACCTGTGGACATTCCGATGTTTCTCAACTTGGTTATTTACCAAATAAATAATCTTCAATCTTTTTATTATCTACTGATTTCTTGTATTCTTCAAATTGCTCTAAATAATGGGTGATTCCACCGAAAAACTCATTAAAGAAGTTCAGATTTACAAAAGTATCTTTTTCAAGATAGTTTAGAGAAGAATATTTCTTTAAAAAATCCGAAGTTGGATTATTGTGGATATAATGAGTAATGTTTCCTAAATAATCAAGTTTATCAATAAATTTAACTTTTACATTGCTTTCGAACAGAGTTCCCTTTCGATCATATTTTATATTATATTTTTTTACATATCTGTTAAACACATATTTTATCCAATTGGTAACTGGTTTAGAGGAAATCTGTTTAACAAAAAAATGATAGTGATTCGGCATCAAAGAAAACGCATATATCTCTAAATATTCATAAATTTTTGATTCCTTAATAATTTGTATTAACTTTTGATAATCATTTTCTTTTTGAAAAATCAATTCTTTGTTACAACCTCTGTTGTAGAGATGATAATAACAACCTTCTTCATAAATCATATTATCCTCATTTCAACTTCCGAATGTGCGTTAGCTATTCGGAATGTTGGGATTCGTCACCATCCAATTCTCCCAAAACAATCGGAAGACCTTCGGACATTCCGATGTTTTAGACAAACTCCGCAAATATCTCGTTTGAGATAAAATTCGCTTTGGGAGTTAATTTTATAAATTCACCTTCAATTTCAAGAAAATTATTTTCCACATATTTATCAATAATTTTACGATATTTCTCTAAAAAATCCTTTTTGAATTTTTTTTCAAACTCTTTTAAATTCATTCCTCTTGTTTTTCGTAAAGATAGAAATATGAATTCTTTTTCATGCTCTTCGTGGGTTAAACTTACCAAATTTCCGAAAATTTGGGAAGTTTTTATTGCTTCAAAATACTCTTCCAGATCCGCAGGATTCGTATATCTGGTATTTTCTAAATATCCTGCTGCGGAAGGACCAAAACCCAGATAATACTTATCGCTCCAATAACAAAGATTGTGTTTAGATTCAAATCCTCTTTTAGCGAAATTTGATATTTCATATTGTTCAAAACCGGAAGATATCAACCTGGTTCTTATCAAATCATAAAAATCTGCAATAACTTCATCTTCCGGAATCAGATGTTTCTTCGAATAAATAGGAACGTTTTCTTCCAAACTTAAACAATAAATTGAAATATGTTCCGGATTAAGTTCTATAATTCTATCCAAAGAAAATAGAACATCCTGCATTTTTTGATTTGGAAGTCCGTAAATGAGGTCTAAAGAAATATCCTCAAATCTCTGGTTTCTTAAAAGTTCAAATGCTCTTCTTATTTGCTCCGAATTATGAAGACGTCCTAATAAATTCAATTCCGAATCAATGAAGGATTGCGCACCCAAACTAATACGATTAATCGGTGTTTCAGAAAGTTTTTGAATAAATTCCATTGTGATATTTTTAGGATTTGACTCTAAAGTTATTTCTTGTATTTGAGCCAAATCAAACTGAGAAATAATTTTTTGAATATCACTCACTTCCAATAATGAAGGAGTTCCACCACCGAAATAGATGGTTAAAGGTTCTATCTTGAATCTTTTTTTGAAAAGGAAGATTTCCTCTATCAGGTAAGAGACAAATTTGTTTTTAAGTTCGGGAGTATATTTTTCTGAATAGAATGAACAATAATTACATTTTCTCAAGCAAAAAGGAATGTGAATGTAAAGGTGTTGAATTAATTGATCTATTTGAGAATCCTAATCATCTATTTTATTAATTTACAAATTCGATTCCAGCGAAATTCAGATTTTACTCTCCGATGTCGATTGTAGTAGTAAGTTTTGATATTGTTAATTGGAGGTTTCCCTAAAGAGAAACAAATCAGAATGGGTGTACCAGTGATAAATTTCCGGTCGAGAAAACCCCAATAGCGGCTGTCACCACTCACATCACGATTATCTCCCATCGCGAAATAACTTCCTTCCGGTACAACGACAGGACCAAAATTATCTCTGCTGCCCATAAATTCATCTTCCCACGTAATCCGCCCCGCATCTCTGGGGACTATCCTGGAATCGATATACTGTTCGTAATCTAACTGGAAAAGTTCTCCATTTATATAGACTTTTTTATTCTTCAATTCTACTGTATCACCCGGCATTCCAATGACTCTTTTCACAATATTCTTCTTTTCATGCCATTTGAACATCCATTTTGTTTTATCCCAAAAGAGCGGACCGATAAGTTTGAAATAATTTTCTCTGGGTTCAGGTTCAACCGGGTCTGTCGGATGTTTGAATGTAACAATATCTTCGCGCTGCGGATCGGTAAAGAAATACTTCAATTTATTAGCAATTAAATAATCACCAATGAGTAAAGTTTTTTCCATTGATGAAGAAGGAATATTGAAATTCTGAAATGTGTAATTTTTTATCGGCATCACTACTACAAAGGCAAACAATAATGCCTCAAACCAACCTTGAAGAGAAGGCTTCCTGCGAACAATTGCTTTTTTCTTTTTCTTAAACATATCTTTCCTTTTTTAAAAAGTTTATCAAATTCTAAAATGCTTAGTTTGGAAACCAGTTTCCGGTGTCAAGAAAAAGCTCCCTCTTGTCTTATAGATGGAGCCCTGGAACAAGATATGAATGTTGAGATTTTATGCAGAAAAATATTAAAAAGGTTGCTGGCATGGTTTTATGTGCAATTCCGCAATTGTCCCAATTATCACATTCAAAGTCTTGTAATTTAAATAATTTTCCATCTCTGGACATGAAAAGAACTTATATATTTACTATGTTATTTGAATTATTTTTATTTAGTTTTGGACAGTTAATAGAATGTTTTACTAATTTCGATTTAAATTTATTTTTTCATCTTCCCTTCTCAACTCACATTGGAAGATTTATTATATTTCTAAATTAATATTACTGCACCCAATTAAACGTTCACAGATAATTGTTTTAATTGCCTCGTATGTCGTATCATCTACTTCAGCACATTTTTCAACAAAATAATCCATTTTTATTGGTTGAAAGAACTGTATTAATGCTGTAGAGTTTTGCTTTGGTTTAAAATTATCTTCGATATTTATTAATCCTCTCTCAATAGGAAATACAAAACAATCGTAAAAATCACTTTGTGTAGTTAGAGGAATAATATTAATTATTGATAGATCGATATCCTGATGACCGGAAAATATCACTAAAGCATAACGTGGTTTACCTGGTTTACCCTTATCATGCAAATATACTTCTTTATCAGGAATTCTCCATATTTCCCGAGCAGAAGGAGATACCATCTTAATTATTTTATCAGGAATATCCATTAAAAAGCAGGTCTTAATTTTTCCAGATCAGAAAATTCTTCAGCTAATTCTTTTTGAAGTTTATAATTAATATGAGGATATTTTTGAAGGTGTTTTAATGCTAACATTCTACCTTTCGTAATAGGATTTTTATAATCACTCATTCTAATACAATCAGTTAGAATATATCCACCTGTTTCCCTTCTTTTGAATCCGGTTTTCACTTTTCTTAAATAATTTTTTACAGGTGGAGTCTTATAAACAATTTCTTCGATTTTCTCTTTAGGTAAATAACCGTATTTGTCAATAATACGTTTGAGAAGTGAAAACACCATTTTTTCTTTGATTATGAATTTTCCGGTATTTTCATTTTCATTTATCGGTATTCTATCAAGGACAGCATCATCCAAGCTCCTATTCTCAGATATTTTTTTAACATCAGTATCAAATAGTTTTAGGTTGGCTAAATTAATAATTTGTTTTTTGTAATTACTGATAACCGGTCCGTGTGGTAATTTAATGAATTTTTCTTTGGTATAACGTTCTCCAAAGTTTTTGATGAAAAAATACTCAAAAAGATATGTTATTTTGTTGTAATGTAGAATTCCAACTTCTTTCATTATGTAAACAATAGTTGCGGTCGTTCTATCAAGAGGAGTAATATTAATTTTATTTTGTTCCAAAATACTCCCTTGTTTTTTTATTGCTTGTTTCAAATCCCTTGATCCATTCAGAAACTGATTTTTTAACCTCTCCTGAATTTTGCAACAGAATTTAAAATATGTTGAGTTGATGTCAATTTTTTTTTATAATTATTATTATTATTTATCATTTTTATCAAGCAGTTTCGAAACAAGATATGCTAAAATTATCGTTAAAATAAAGATTATAGCACTAAACTTTTATCTGGGAGTATCATAAATCGCATCGTAAGAAATTGGTTCGAGGATAATCTTTTTAAAATTTATAACTTAACCATAATTCATTTGGCTCTGCATATAATTCAATTCTATTAAATGAAATAAAAGTATTTATAATTCCAGAAACTAAAAATATTGTTCCCATTGAAGTCAGTCTTGTTTTCTTTCTTTTTAACGATTTAGGTGGATCGGATAGTTTATCTATGTTGTCTTGTAATTCGTTTGCATCTTTTAAATAGTCGTAACTTAAAGCAAAAGCAATAAAACTAATTGGCAATAATTTAATATTCGGATATACGAGCTGTTTTTTTTCTTTTTGAGTTAGATAAATTCCATTTATGTATTTTTTATTCATCTTAATAACATTTTTAAAAAAGAAATAATTTATCTTTTTTTTTGATGGACGTTCCAATAAAAGTTCCATTTCATTATCTTCAAACTTATCAAGATTTTTTATAATTTTTCTATCAATAACATAAAGGTCTTTATCTGCTTTAATGAAATAATGATTATCTTTAAATAATAATAAATCTCCGTAAATTATTTGATCTTTTAATTTTATTGTAATTGAAAAAATATTACAAGTAATGACTGAGAGAATACAAAAAAATAACAATTTCTTAAACATATCTTTCCTTTTTTAAAAAACTTAATAAATCCTAAAAACACTTAGTTTGGAAATCAGTTTCCAATGTCAAGAAAAAGCTCTCTCACGCCTTATAGATGGAATCATGGAACGAGATACAATGGAATTTATTCCACAACCTCAGTGTACAAAACAGTGCCGCTAACTGCACCGAAATATCCGAACCCATTTTGTATTCCACCGTGAGAATAAC
>CAYWPW010000019.1:0-14120 GCA_964460095.1 uncultured Candidatus Cloacimonadota bacterium | reverse complement strand
ATTTCAAAATAAATCTTTCCTTTTTCCGTCAAATAATCTTTTGCATTTTCAAAAATTTTTTTATAATAGAACAAACCTTCTTCTTTCGCAAGAAGTGATATTTCAGGTTCATAATCTTTAATTTCAGGTGCAAGATTGTCATATTCTTTTTTGGAAATATAGGGTGGATTGGAGACAATAATATCGTATTTATTTTTAATATTTTCGAAAATATCAGATTGAATAAAATTTATCGAGACATTGTTCAATTCTCCATTTTGCCTGGCTGTATTCAAAGCTTTTTCAGAAATATCCGTTGCTTCGATTTGAACGTTTTTCATTTGTTTTGCCAGCGCTATGGCTATTGCACCGGAACCTGTTCCAATCTCTAGAATGGAATTAACATTCTCCTGAACTAATTTTTCTACTAACAACTCTGTTTCCGGACGAGGAATCAACACATCAGGATTTACTTTTATCTTACATCCGTAAAATTCGGTTTCTCCAAGAATATATTGTAAAGGTTCATGTTTGGTTCTGCGAATGATAAATTGTTCTATTATATCTGATTTTTCATTATCTAAAATATCTTTGGAATTCAAATATAAATTTGCTTTATTCATATCCAAAACGTGTGAAATAATAAGTTCTGCATTGAGTTGAGGATTTTCGATATTATACTTTTTTAACTGGTCAATTGATTTGTTTAAAATTTTGAGAACAGTCTTCTTCTGCATATAAGTTCTTTCTTATAATATTGATAAACAGAATTCAAATCTTATATAATGGTTCTTCAAAAATGAATTAATATCCTCTAATTCTCTTCAGAATTTTTTCCTGTATATTAACAGGGACCTTATCGTATTTTTTATATTCCATCGTGTAAATGGCTCTACCCTGAGAAATTGAGCGTAAACCTGTAGCATAACCGAAAAGCTCGCTCATCGGAACCTGGGCAACGATTTCCTGTTTGTTTTGTGAAGTGCGAATCGATTCTATTTTCCCTCGTTTGGAATTTAAATCTCCAATGATATCACCCATAAATTCTTCTGGTGTAATAACATTAACAAGCATTAGAGGTTCCATAATAACGGATTTGGCTTCTCTTAAGGCTGCTCCAACTGCAATGGAAGTTGCCACGCTGAATGCAGTTTCAGATGAATCTACTTCATTGAATTTTCCACCAATCAATTCAATTTTTACTCTTTCGACCGGACTGCTCATCAGGGGTCCATCCAAACAGGCATTAAGAGCACTTTCCTCAATAACATGCCAGAATTCTTTGGGAATGATTTCAGGGGTAATGGAATTAACAAAAATGTTCTTTTTACCTTTAGGAAGTTGTTCCAGCTTAAGAGGAGAAAGTTTCAGTTCAACAACTGCAAACTGACCTTTTCCGCTTAGTTCCCGAATGAATTCACCTGCGGTAGAAACTTGATTTTCGATCGTCTCTTTGTATGCCACCTGAGGATTGCCCACGTTTGCATGCACATTATATTCACGTTTCAATCTATCGATAATAACTTCGAGATGAAGCTCGCCCATACCGGAAATCAGAGTTTGTCCCGTATCTTTATTTTGACTCACATTGAAAGTAGGGTCTTCTTCCTCCATCTTTTTCAGACTGTCGGAAAGAGCTTCCTGGTCAGCTTTGGTTTTGGGTTCAATGGCAATCGAGATCACGGAATCCGGAAAAGAGATGGCAGATAACAGGATATCATTGTTTTCGGAAGTTATTGTATCGCCCGTTTGAACAAATTTAGGTCCAACTACTGCAGCAATATCACCGGCTTTCAAAATAGCAATATCTTTTTTCTTGTTAGAATGCATTTGCAGAATCCGAGAAATCCTTTCTTTTTTACCATTAGTCTGATTGTAGATAGTACCGCTGCGTTTGATGGAACCTGAATATACCCTGATATAGACAAGTTTCCCCACGTATTTATCGATCTGAACTTTATAAGCTAAAGCAGAAAAAGCCTTATTCTTATCAGGAAAAATTTCTTTTTCTTCACCTGTTTTCTTATGAATAGCAATAGCAGGAGGGACATTTAATGGTGATGGCAAAAATTCTGTAATTGCATCTATGAGGAGTTGAATTCCTGTATTTTTAAGAGCAGCTCCACATAGGATGGGAATAAATTGATGATTTATAGTAGCTTCTCGAATAGAAGAAATCAATTCATCTGTTCGAATATCTTCATTATTAAGATATTTTTCCATTAGGCTATCATCAAATTCCGCAAGATGTTCTATCAAATCAGCTCTGAATTTATTTGCCTTTTCCAGGTACTCTTCAGGAATTTTTCGCGGATAATATTTCACGCCCATTGTTTCCTGATCAAAATAATAAGCTTTCATTGAAACGAGGTCGATCACACCATTAAAACTACTTTCTTTTCCGATAGGAAGTTGAATGGGAAAGGCATTCCCGGTCAGCCTGTCATGCATCATATCGACCACATGCTCAAAATCAGCACCGGGACGATCCATCTTGTTTACAAAAGCAAGTCTTGGAATTTGGTATCTATCTGCCTGATGCCAGACAGTTTCGGATTGAGGTTCCACTCCTCCCACAGCACAGAAAATACCGATAGCTCCATCTAATATTCTCAAGGAGCGTTCCACTTCTGCGGTGAAATCTACGTGTCCGGGAGTATCGATGATATTTATTTGTTTTTCTTTCCAGAAACAAGTGGTAACAGCAGATGTAATGGTTATTCCACGCTCTTTTTCCTGAGCCATCCAGTCCATCACAGCATTGCCGTCATGAACTTCACCCATTCTATGAATGATGCCGGTGTAAAACAACATCCTTTCCGTAGTTGTTGTTTTGCCGGCATCAATATGCGCCATTATGCCAATGTTACGAATTGCAGATAAGTCGCTCTCATTTGACATAATGATCTAAACTTTATTTTTTAGAACCTGAAGTGAGCAAAGGCTTTATTTGCTTCTGCCATTTTGTGAGTATCTTCGCGTTTTTTTATGCTTGCTCCCTCTTTTTTGTAAGCAGCCAGAAGCTCGGCAGCAAGCCGTTCCGTCATAGTTTTTTCCGATCTCTTTCTGGAGAAACTGATGAGCCATCTAAACGCCATTGCCTGGGCATTTTTTTGGGTAACTTCGGTTGGGATCTGGTAATTTGAACCACCTACACGACGTGATACGACCTTAATAAGGGGTCGCACATTATCCAAAGCCTGAAGAAAAATATCCAATGGATTTTCCTCTTTATTTTTTTCTCCTAAGATATCAAGAGCTCCATATACTATCTTTTCTGCTAAACTCTTTTTGCCGCGATGCATAACAGTATTTATGAATTTACTCAAAATCAGACTATTGTATTTTGGGTCAGGGAAGATTTCTCTTTTAACAATTTTTCGTCTTCTAGCCATACATACTCCTACCTTTTAGGTCTTTTAGTTCCATATTTAGAACGACTTACGGTTCTGTTATCTACGCCGGCAGCATCGAGTGCTCCACGCACAATATGATACCTTACCCCAGGTAAATCTTTTACTCTGCCACCTCTAACAAGAACAATGCTATGTTCCTGAAGGTTGTGACCTTCACCTGGAATATATGCCGTGATTTCAAAACCATTGGTCAATCTCACCCTGGCAACTTTACGTAATGCAGAATTTGGTTTCTTGGGAGTGGTTGTATAAACCCTTGTACATACACCTCTTCTTTGCGGACAAGAAGAAAGAGCTCTATTCTTTTTCTTCTTAAAAATCCTTTTTCTACCTTTTCTTACTAACTGATTAATAGTTGGCACTATTTTCCTCCATTATTTTTTAGAAATCAAGAATGTCTTCTACTGCTTCTTTCTTTTCTGAATGAGCAAATTCCTGAATAATATCACTAACGGATTTTCCTTCTTCAATAGCTTTTTTAACCTCATTATTAAAAAATTTGGTTCCTGTTCCTACAGGAATTCTGTGCCCGATAATAATACTTTCTTTCAATCCTTCCAGATTGTCTACCCTTCCGGAGATAGCCGAGTGAGTGAGAACTTTTGTGGTCTCCTGGAAGGAAGCTGCAGAAAGCCAGCTATCGGTTAATAATGAAGCTTTTGTTATTCCAAGAAGTAATTGCTCAAAGGTAGCTCCTTCGCCACCCTCTTCTTCGACGCGTTTGTTTTCTTTCATTACCTGATTTCTATCTACTATTTCACCTTCTAAGAACATTGTGTGTCCGGGATTATTAATTTTTATCTTTTTGAACATCTGCCGGATAATCACACCAATATGTTTATCATGAATTTTAACACCCTGTTTTCTATAAACTTCCTGAATTTCATTTACGATGAGATTTTGAGCAGCTTTGATACCTTTTGCTTTCAAGATATCGTGCGGATCTAATGGACCGCTGGACAGGGCATCTCCACTGTCTACAATATCTCCCTGGTGAACAATGATTCTCTTTCCGGGTGGAATTGTGTATTTTTTCTCTGTTTCATCATTTGCTTTCACATAGATGATACGTCCGGATTTTGTTAAATCTCCAATAGAAATACTACCGGAAATATCAGATACAATTGCTTTCTCTTTTGGTACTCGAGCTTCAAAAAGGTCTTGCACTCTGGGCAGACCGCCTGTAATATCGCTCTGCTTAACAGTAATTCGTGAAGATTTTCCCAGAATATCACCAGGATGAACGTAGATACCATCTTTAACTTCAACACTCAATCCTGTTGGAATCGGAACAATAGCTTCCTTTTTCTTTTCATCAACTATTCTGAATTGAGGTTGAACTTTTCTGTCTTTTGATTCGATTATGGTAATTTCCCGTGATCCGGTTAATTCGTTAAATTCTTCTTTATAAGTAGTACCTTTTACAAAATTCTCAAATTTTAGTTTACCTTTTGCTGTTGCTACCAGAGGATTGTTATAGTGATCCCAACTGAATAATTTCGTATTCTTAACAACCTTTTGACCATCTCTGACAAAGATTGTGGCAGCATATTCCACTTTATAATTTTCTAATTCTAAACCATCATTTTCATCAACAATTATTATGCGACCAAGATGACTGATAGAGACCAATTCCTTATCACGATTTATTACTGTATTCATTTTTTTAAATTTAATAATTCCATCGCCGCTCGCAATAACTTCTGCAAGATCAACTATTGTGCTGGCTGTTCCCCCGATATGGAAAGTCCGCAGAGTAAGCTGAGTTCCCGGTTCACCAATGCTTTGAGCTGCAATCACTCCAACTGGTTCACCAATTGTAACAGGCTTGTGAGTTCCCATATTCCTGCCGTAACATTTTGCACAAACTCCTTTTTCTGCTTCACAGGTTAGAACCAAGCGAACTTTAACGGTATTAATCCCATGATTTTGAATTATTAATGCCATTTCATCGGATATTTCCATGCCAGTTTCCACAATAATTTTATCCGTAACCGGATCTACAATATCTTCGGCTGCAGTACGACCTGCTATACGCTCAGATAAAGGTTCTACTACTTCCAATCCCTCTTTCAAAGCTGAAACTTCACTACCTTCGATTGTGCCGCAATCTTCAATCATAATAACCGAATTTTGGGCAACATCGACTAATCTTCTGGTCAAATAACCAGCATCGGCGGTTTTCAAAGCTGTGTCTGCCAATCCCTTTCTGGCACCATGAGTAGAAATGAAGTATTCCAGAACTGTTAAACCTTCCTTAAAATTAGATTTAATAGGAGTTTCAATAACTTCTGCTATACCTTCGGATAAACTTCTGGAAGGTTTATCCATCAGACCACGAATTGCTCCGAGCTGTTTGATCTGATCTTTACCACCACGAGCACCGGAAAGATACATCATATTGATAGAATTAAATCCACCCTGGTCAACCTCAAGTTCCTTCATCAGTACTTGAGTAACATTTTCTGTTGCCAATTTCCATCTATCAATCACACGATTATATCTTTCGGTTTCCGTAATTTCACCGTTCATATAGCTTTCGATGATTTTATCAACTTCTTTAGCTGTTTTAGAAATTATCTTATTTTTATCTTTTGGTACAATCACATCGCTGGCGCTAAAAGTGATACCGGCTTTAGTTGCATATTTAAATCCTAACTCTTTCAAATCATCCAGGAATAGAGCAGTTCTATGCTGACCCACTTTAACATAACATTCCATCGACAGATCATTGATGATAGATTTAGTAAAAGTGAGATTTTTAAACGGAATTCCTTCAGGTAAAATTTGATTAAAAATTACTCGTCCAACCGTTGTGGTAATAAGTACATCATCTATCAGAACTTTTACCCAGGAGTGAATTTCCAGATCTTTTTCTGTTTTCTTTGGATTTCTGGCATTACTGATAAATTCATCTCTTTCATAAGCCATAATTAGTTCTTCTGTAGAACTGAAAAATCTTATCTTGTCTTCTGCAGGAGGATTAGTTTTTTTTAAAACAGTTAAATAATAGTTACCTAAAACAATATCCTGACTTGCTGCCATCGCCAGTTTTCCACTAGCAGGAAGGAGCAGGTTTCTCGAAGAGAGCATCAGCACACGAGCTTCCATCTGGGCTTCCGGGGATAGTGGTACATGCACGGACATGGTGTCTCCATCAAAGTCTGCATTATAAGGGATACACACAAGTGGATGTAATTCTATTGCTTTGCCTTCGGTTAGGACAGGCATAAATGCCTGAATACCATGTTTATGCAAAGTAGGAGCTCTGTTTAATAAAACTGGATAATCTTCAATCACTTCTTCTAAAATTTTCCAGATTTGTGGTTTTTGTTTTTCAATCAATTTTTTTGCTGTTTTAGCCTTTTCTGCTTCTCCGATCTTTTCTAATTTTTCAATGATAAAAGGCTTAAAAAGCTCTATTGCCATTTCTTTGGGTAATCCGCATTGATGCAATTTTAGTTGCGGTCCTACAACGATAACTGAACGACCGGAATAATCAACACGTTTCCCCAAAAGGTTCTGACGGAATCTTCCGGTTTTTCCCTTAAGCTGGTCAGCCAAAGCTTTTAAAGGTCTATTTCCTCTTCCTTTTACCGGACGGGATTTTCTGGAATTATCAATAAGAGCATCCACAGCTTCCTGCAGCATTCTCTTTTCATTTCTCAAAATTACTTCAGGAGCTCTAATATCCAATAAACCTCTCAAGCGGTTGTTCCTGGTGATCACTCTTCTGTATAATTCATTAAAATCTGCTGTAGCAAATCTTCCACCCTCCAACTGAACAAGAGGTCTTAAAGTTGGTGGAAGAACAGGTAGAACTTCAATAATCATCCACTCCGGTCTATTCCCAGATTTTCTGAAGGCATCCATGATTTTCAGTTTCTTTGTGGCTTTCTGCTTTTTCTGAACTGAAGTTTCCATTTTTATGATAGTACGAAGGTTCATTGCTTCATCTTCCAAATTCAATTCTTCGAGCAGAATTCTGATTGCTTCCGCTCCCATCAAAGCAACAAAATCAGCGCCTACTCTGTCCCGGATTTCATAGTATTCATCAACGTCAATCAGGTCTTTCTTTTCGTAATCACTATCTCCGGGATTTAAAACTATGTATGATTCATAATATAAAACTCGTTCCAATTTTCTAATAGGCATATCCAGAATTGTGCCAACTACACTCGGCAGGCTTTTCACAAACCAGATGTGGCTAACAGGAACGGAAAGTTCTATATGACCCATTCGGGAACGACGCACGCGTGAAGAAGTGATTTCCACACCGCAGCGGTCACAAACCGTATTTTGGAAGCGTTTCTTTTTGTACTTTCCGCAACTGCATTCATAATCTTTTTCAGGTCCGAAAATTCTTTCGCAGAAAAGACCACCCTTTTCCGGTTTCAGGGTTCGATAATTTAGAGTATCCGGTTTTGTTACTTCTCCATAAGACCATTCTCTGATAGAATCTGGAGAAGCAATTTTTATCTTTAGTTTATCGTAGTTTTCAATCTTTTTATTTCTCTTGATTTCTCTTATCACGAACTTACCTCCGTAAACTTCTTAAAATAAAGAAGTTCTTAAGATTCCTTATTTGCAATGAATTCTATATCAAAGCAAAGAGATTTTAATTCACTAACCAGCACATTAAATGATTCAGGAATACCTGGTTTTGGCAGATTCTGCCCACTGGTAATAGCTTTAAATGCATTTGTTCGCCCTTCCACATCATCAGATTTGATGGTTAACATTTCCTCGAGCAGGCGGGAAACACCATACGCTTCTAAAGCCCAAACCTCCATTTCTCCTAACCTTTGTCCTCCATGCTGAGCTTTTCCGCCTAAAGGTTGCTGCGTAATAAGTGAGTAAGGTCCTGTTGAGCGTGAATGCATTTTATCTGCAATCAAATGATTCAATTTGAGCATATACATAATGCCGACTGTAACTTTTTCTTTGAAAGATTCACCGGTTTTCCCATCAAAAAGAACCTGTTTTCCATTCGAAGTTAACTTAGCTCTTTTCATTTCGGATTGAATATCTTTTAGGGTAGCTCCATCAAAAACAGGTGTCTCAATATGATACCCTAAGATTTTTGCTGCCAACCCAAGATGTGTTTCCATTATCTGTCCGATATTCATCCTGGAGGGAACACCCAATGGATTCAAGATGATATCTACAGTTTCTCCATTTTCCATAAAGGGCATATCTTCGATAGGGCTGATTCTGGAAATAACACCTTTGTTACCATGACGACCAGCCATTTTGTCACCAACAGCAATTTTACGTTTCTTAGCAATATAGACTTTCACCATTTTGCGAACGCCATACGGAAGTTCATCACCGTGCTTCAGGCGTTCCTGAACTTTTTTGAAAATATTCTTATTTTCTTCTTCAGCTTTATTTACTTTTAGAATGATATCATTATAAATTGTTCGATTTTTCTCATTGTTTTCTACTAAATCATAATCTAAATTCAGTCTGTTGAAATTAATTTTCTTAATATTATTTTTGTTGATCTTTTTCCCAGTTGGGATGTAAAACATATTAGTTTTTGAATCGACAATATTTTTGGCAACTTCATCTAAAAGAGCTCCTGTTAGATGTCTTATGAGGTATTCATCAATTTTCTTCTGCCTTTCAGAGCGTTCTTGTTTTAAAATAGTGAGAGTTTCCTCTCTTCTTTCTGTTTCAGCAAATTCATCAATCCCTTCTAATCGGGAGAAAACTTTTACATCAATAACAACACCCTCCATTCCGGGTTTTGCCTTGAGAGAACTATTAGTGAAATCACCCGCTCTATCTCCAAAAAGTGCACGCATCAGATTCTCTTCCGGAGAAGGATCAATATCTATATTTTTAGGAGTGATCTTGCCAACGATGATATCTGCAGATTTTACAACCGAACCTACTCTGATGATTCCGGTTTTATCCAGATTCCTCAAAGATTTGGTAGGAACATTGGGAATATCATATGCCAGTTCTTCCTTTCCATTCTTCATATTTCGAACCAGAACTTCATGTTCTTCAATATAAACAGAAGTAAGCATGTCCTCGCGAGCAACGTTTTCGCTTAAAATAATTGCATCTTCATAATTGTAGCCGTACCAAGGCATAAAGGCAACTACCATGTTTCGTCCAAGAGCTAATCTGCCATTATCAACAGCAGGTCCATCAGAGATAATATCACCTTTCTTAACAATATCCCCTTTCTTCACAGTTGGTCGCTGATTCATGCTGGTATCTTGGTTTGAGCGTGCGAACTTTTTCAAATAAATACGACTTTGAGTTCCAATATCAAGAATGCTGTCATCCGGATTCTCTCTTTCAATATCAATATAAGTGCTGGTTATTTTTGTGACTTTTCCATCATAAGGAGCAATAGCAACAACGCCGCTATCTTCTGCAATGGTTTTTTCCATACCAGTTCCAATCAGCGGAACTTCAGGACTGATAAGCGGAACAGCTTGACGTTGCATATTTGAACCCATCAAAGCACGGTTTGCGTCATCATGTTCTAAAAATGGAATAAGTGCAGCAGAAGCAGAAACTATCTGTTGTGGTGAAACATCCATATATTGCACTTCTTCGGGTTTATATTGAAGGAATTCACCTTGATGGCGCGCAAAAACAAGTTTATCAGTTATCTTAAGATTTTCATCATAATTGATATTTGCCTGAGCAATTATGCAGTCTTCTTCCTCGTTTGCATCCAGATATTTCACATTTTTAGTGATTACACCGTTCTCAATCTTGATATAAGGTGTTTCCAAAAAACCGAATTTATTTACTCTGGCATACATAGCAGGAGAAGATTGCAAACCGATGTTTGGTCCTTCAGGAGTTTCCACAGGACAGATCCTGCCGTAATGAGAATAATGAACGTCTCGAACTTCAAATCCTGCTCGCTCCCTTGTTAATCCACCAGGACCAAGAGCAGAAAGTTTTCTCTTATGAGTGATAGCAGTAAGCGGATTGGTCTGTTCCATAAATTGAGAAAGCTGACCTGTGAGGAAAAACGATTGCACCACAGCGATCAAGGCATTGCTGTTGATCAGGTCGTGAATTGTAACTTCATCCGAGTTAGCGATCGACATTCTTTCCACCACAGTTCTGGCAACGCGAGATAATCCAATATTATATTGTTCCTGCATAAGTTCACCCACAGTTCTCACTCTTCTGTTGGCCAGATGATCGATATCATCAACCACATCTTCATCTTTATGGACTGCGATTAAAGTTTCCACAATTGCTACCAAATCCTGTTTTGTAAGAATATGGGTAGATGGATCAATATCCAAATTTAATCTGAAATTAATCTTATAACGTCCGACCTCTCCGAGATTATAGCGCCTTTCATTGAAAAACATGCGATTGAAAAGCTCAAGTGCTACTTCATATGTTGGTTCTTCACCGGGTCTGATCAGGTTGTATATTTTTTTTACTGCTTCTTCCTGGTTGGTCGTCAAATCTTTAGCAATTGTATTTTCAATTATTTTTCGAGTTATTTCGTGCTTTTGAGTGATTACAGACACTTTTTTCAGACCGGATTTTTTAAGTTGTTCCAAAATCTCATCATCAATTTCTGAAGCTGCATCACAGACAATTTCACCGGTTTCTTCATCAAATACATCTTTGAAAAAAAATCTTCCTTTCGCAGCTTTCACAGGAATTTCTTCTTCTTCATAAAAATGATTTCGCAAATCTTCGTTAGTAGATAAGCCAACAGCACGCAACATAACCGTTACCGGAAGTTTTCTGCGTTTATCAATCAAAATAAACATGGCATCATTGATATCCATCTTAAATTCCAGCCAAGAACCATTATAGGGAATCACTTTAGAAGAATATAATATTTTTCCGCTGGCATGTTTCGTTTCCGTGAAAAATACTCCTGGAGATTTATGTAGCTGACTGATAATAACACGTTCAGCTCCATTTATCACAAATGTTCCGTCCTCTGTAATCAAGGGAATTTCACCCAGAAAAACGTCTTGTTCAATCGTATTTTTAACTCTTCGTTCACCTGTCTCTTTCAGAAGTTCTTCATCATAGATTACCAATCTCATTCTTGCTTTAATCGGTGCCTGATAAGAAAGGTTCCGTTCGATGCATTCATCCGTATTATATTTTTCTTTCAAGACCACGTAATCGATATAATCGAGATGATAAATGCCTTTTGAGTCTTCCAGAGGATAAATCGATGTAAGTATTGCCTGAAGTCCAATATTTTCTCTTTTTTGAGGATGTGCATCTTTTTGCAAAAAATGATGATAAGAAGATATCTGCATCTGCAAAAGATTGGGAACCTGCACAGTTGGAAGACCGGCTTTTTCGGCTTTTTTTCTTATTCGAGAATAACTTTTAAATTCTTTCAAAAGTCTTAACTCCTTTTACACAAAAAGCGAAATTCTTCGCAAGGGTTGTAAAAAAAAATAGATAGAACGGAAGTGAGCATATTTTCCCACTTCCGCCTGATAACAAAAATCATTATTTGATTTCTACGCTAGCACCTGATTCTTCGATCTGAGCTTTAACTGATTCTGCTTCCTCTTTTGATACTCCTTCAACTACTGGTCTGGGAGCATTATCAACTAATTCTTTAGCTTCTTTGAGACCTAATTTTGTAATTGCACGTACAACTTTGATCGCCTGAATTTTCTTATCACCTGCACCTGTAAGAATTACATCAAATTCAGTTTTTTCTTCAGCAGCTTCAGCAACAGCAGGAGCAGCAGCAACAGCAGCAACCGGAGCAGCAGCAGTTACACCAAAAAGTTCTTCAAGTTCTTTCACAAGTTCGGAAAGTTCAATCACGCTCATTTCTTTGATAATATCAATAACCTGTTGTTTTTTATCAGCCATCTTATCCTCCATCAGATATATATTTTTTATTTTTTTTCGGCTTTCTGTTTTGTAATTTCATCAACAGCAAAAACAAATTTTCTTAAAATTCCTTGCAGTACTCCTACAAATCCGACAATCGGAGCATTGAATCCCTGAAGAACCATGGAAAGAAGAACTTCTTTGGCAGGAAGTTTCGCCAGTTTTTCCAACTGCTCAGCAGTCATGAATTCTCCGGAAATCAAACCTACTTTAAAACTTGGGAAATCCTTATCTTTCGTAATGTCTTCTTTAAATTTTATCAATTCCCGGGCAGGAGCGACTTCATCGTTAAGGGCAACAGCAATTGCCGTGGGACCCACAAGATGATTATCCAGATCTGAAATTCCCAGTTCATTTAGAGCAATTTTGATAAAAGTGTTTTTAGAAACGAAATAATCTACTTTAGCATTACGCATCCTGTTACGCAGCTCATCCACCTCTTCAATATTTACACCTTTATAATCTACCAGAACAATCGCCTTGGCGTTATCCAATCTCTCTCTGATTTTTTTTACTTCATCAATTTTATATGCCTGAACCATATTTCACTCCTACTTCTTCGCTTCTAAGGTAACACTTGGAATATCCAGTTTTATGCCAGGACCCATTGTTGAAGTTAGGGCAATACTTTTGATAAAGATACCCTTCAAAGCAGCAGGTCTTTCGCGAAGTATTGCACTTATGATGGTTAAAATATTCTCTTTGAGCTTTTTACTTTCAAAGCTCAGTTTCCCGCCAATAATATGCAAATTGGCAAATTTGTCCACGCGGTAGGTTATTTTCCCACCTTTCGATTCGCTAACTGCTTTTTTAATGTCCATTGTAACTGTTCCAACTTTGGGATTTGGCATCAGACCTCGCGGTCCCAGGATTCTTCCCAACCTGCCAATTTTTCCCATTAGGTTGGGAGTAGTTACCACAACATCAAAATCAAGCCAGCCGGATTTGATCTTTTCTACATAGTCATCAACTCCAACGTAGTCAGCTCCTGCTTCTTTAGCTTCATCTGCTTTATCACCTTCAGCGAAAACAAGAACTCTTACTTTCTTTCCGCTTCCATGAGGTAGAACTAAAGAATTTCTGATTTGTTGTTCAGCTTTTCGAGGGTCAACCCCGAGATTCATATGAACTTCAACAGTTTCATCAAACTTTGTAGTTGGAAATTTTTTCAGAAGTTCAATTGCCTCGTCAAGCTCGTATCTCTTCTCTTTGTTAACCATCTCACTAGCTTCTCTGTACCTTTTGCTACCCATTTATACTCCTTTTATATTTCTCCTGCTTTAGATATGGAAGTCCCTTGTTTAATAGAAATAATCAAATTAAAAAAATCGATTAGTCTTCTACTTCTACTCCCATATTTCTTGCAGTACCTTCGATCATACGCATAGCAGCTTCTATTGAGTAAGCATTTAAATCGCTCATTTTTATTTCAGCAATTTTCCTGATTGACTTTTTGGATATTTTGCCGACTTTTTCGCAGTTTGGTTCACCTGAACCTTTTGCTAAACCTGCCTCTTTTTTAATTAAAATTGCAGCAGGTGGAGTTTTTATTTCAAATGTATAAGATTTATTTTTCTTAACATAAATAACAACCGGAAATATCATTCCCGGAGAATCTTTTGTTTTATCATTAAATGCTTTACAAAATTCACCAATATTAATTCCTGCTTGACCCAAGGCAGGACCAACTGGTGGAGCCGGTGTTGCCTGACCAGCAGGTAATTGCAATTTTACAACATGTTCGACATCTTTGGGTTTTGCCATTTTTTCCCTCTATACTACATTGTTTCTACTTGATCAGATTTTACTTCCACAGGAGTTATCCTGCCAAAAACAGTTACATTAATAGTC
>CAYWPW010000018.1:10433-14136 GCA_964460095.1 uncultured Candidatus Cloacimonadota bacterium | reverse complement strand
CTGAATAATCCGGACGATGTCCAAAACCGAAACCCTGAGAAAGCGAAACTGCATGATCATTATATCGAAGCAGGTCAGTGTATTTTTGTTGAACAAGATAGAAATCGTTTCCGGTTCTATCGAGCAAAGCTCCGAAACCTCCTAAATAACCAAATCCCTGACAGAAAACTGTTCCCTGATAAATATCGTTTCCCATTTCATCGATATGAAGACCGATTCCCAGAAATGCAGCACCCTGAGATGAGAAATCGGAGAAATATTTATCGCTTCCTTTTTTATCGAGCAGAATTCCGGTGCCAACCCAGCCTGTTCCCAGGTTTGTTTCTGCAGTTGAATAATAATCGTCTCCTTCTTCATCGATCAGGATGCCGCAGCCAAATAAACCTGTCCCAAAAGCTGCCAAAGAATCTGAAAAATATTTGTCATCTCCATTCAAATCCAAGCAGAAAGCGAATGGAAATTTTCCCCTGGTTCCGCCTGCATTTTGCGAATATGTGTCATTTCCTTCCAGATCAATAATGATGGCAAATTCGTCTGAATAATGGTTTTCTCCGCTTCCTCCAATTACAATATCTCCCCAAGGAGTTTGCTCATAATAGAGAAATTTTCCGGTCGATGTTTCCGGTTTTGGAGATTTTTGGAAAATGCTTTTGAAGAATCCTTTTTTATTGTACTTCTCGATTTCTGCAGGATCGAGGTTTTTGAAATATTCAGTAATTTCTTCGATTCCCTGCAAACAGAAATATCCCTGGTTATGAATGATTGTGCGGTCAAATCTCTCAAATTTTTTATAGAGTCTTTCCGAAAATTTTCTTGCTTCTTTTTCGATTTCTGCCAGCTCGAAAATGGTTTTCTCGGTTATTTCTTCATCTTCTTGTAAAAGGAGCGGAATATTTTCAGCGAGCGTATCCAGTTCTGCTTTTGTGAATTCAGCAAACAATTCTTCCTTCATCTCAGCAGCAACGAACATCTTATTTTTTAGAATGTTGATCACATCTTCAAAACTGTTAATTTTGATTTCTGATTTTTGTGGATCGATTTCAGTATCGAGGTAACTACTCATTATACAAAATCTTTGCAAAAGAGTTTTGGATGAATCCTCAATTTCTTTTGCCATAAAGTTGGAAAACTCGATTGTTTCGAGCGGATTTTCCAGCAGGTGAATTACTGCCCAAAGCCGGAATGTATCCTTCTTCACGTAATCTGCCTGCAATTGAACATCAGCAGGAGTCATTTTGATTAAAGATAGAGATTGCTTTATTGCTTCATTTAGAGTTGGTGGATTCTCGAAAAAAGGATTTTCACCTTTTTCCTCTGAAAAGAGAGAAAAAAATATAAAACTCAAAATTAGGAAAATGATGATTTTTTTCATTTTAGGAGGATCATTTTGTTTATTGCTTTAGAGTTTCCATTTATTTTTAATTGATACAAATAAATTCCACTTCCAACAGGAAGATTGTTCTCATCTGTTCCATCCCACACAATTGAATATTGATTATTGAATATTGAATATTGTTTAATTTTTTGACCCTTGACATTAAAGATTTCAATTCGTGAATTTTCGTGTAAATTCGTGGTTTCAAAATAAATCGTGGTTTCCGGGTTGAATGGATTGGGTGAATTGGATAATTTGCAGTTTGAAATTCGTAATTCGTAATTATCAGTATTTACATTGAAAATTGTTTCTTCCACAAAATCATATCCGTTATCACTGAACCGGATAAGAATCTCAGTCCAATCGTTTTCGGCAACAGATGCGAAAAAAGGTACAGGTTGCGAGTAATCCAAGCTCAACGGAAGCATCTGATAAATGTTGTTATTATCCACAACTAGTTCCGAAATTATTGGAAAGTGTCCATTTTCATCAAAATAATTCAAGCCGATTTCCGTATAGTTGCCCAAAATAAGATAATTTACATCGTAAATTTGGGGGAGAATATTCACAAACGATTCAATTTCGTAAGGCGCAAAATTCAAAAATGAAGGTTTTCCAATATCACCTCCCTGAATAGTGAGATCAAGACTCACACCAATTGTTCCGGTTCCAAAAGCCAGTGTGTTGCTCAGGTTGGGCCAGTCACCAAAATCTTCATCTTCAGTAATATCCGTGATGTTACATCTCATAAAAAGCAGGCTGTCGGAAATTTCATATTCGATGTCTCCGATTCTTTCAAAAGAAGCTAAAGTTAACGAATCCGGAGATATTTTATAAATCCCCGGAGTAAATGTCAGAAAATTCACAAAAGCTAATGCATAAGCCACAGAATCTAGCAAAACATTTTCCGGATTAATAATTACAGCAGTATAAATATACATCTCGAGGGGCCAGCCAATTCCTATTGTTGGGAATCCACCACCGTTATTTTTGATAACCGCATAAAATTTTTGATCAGAATATCCGAAATATTCCGCAGTAATATCCAAATTAGTTGCTATAGTATCTTGAGTTGGACTTTCACCCACCAGGCTCAAATCATTCAGGTCAGGAGGAAAACTATCTTCATTAAGATGGATTGGCATGAGAAAAACCAGGCTGTCATGTTCGGTTTTAAATCTGCATATTTGAGTTTCGGCGGGATTTATCGGAATGATTGCTTCATTGGTAAGCGAATCGTTTAAAACTTGCATTTCAGTATTATGCCAGTTATTTTCATGCAAAAAATATAAACTGCTTTCAAACCCGGGAAGAGAAAGGATTTCACTTCTGATATGAATTGAATCATCTGTTGTGTAGGAGCTATTGCGGATATTTTGCCAGACCGAGAGTTCCGGGATTTGAGCAAAGACAACCTGCATGATAAAGATAAAAAATACAAAGATTATTCTCTTTTTCATTTTTCTTCTCCTTAGAAGTAAATTCTGTTTGTAAATTAAAATTAAAATAATTTATCGTCAAGCTTCATTTTCCAAAGCGAATTCTTGACAAAAATTCTATTCATCGATTTGTATCAAATGGAAATATTTGGAGGATATATGGATGAGATTCAAACAAACAGGGAATTCATGAAAGCAGATTTTAAGAAACTGGAAAAAATAAAGACAGATCAAATGAAAAAACTTCCTCAGCCTTCTTTGCAAAAACCTTATGAACCAAATGAAAAGCTAATTGAGCTTGTCTCAGCAGAAAAAATAAAAATCGCTAAAGATAACCTTGTGGAAAATATTCATAATAGGAAAAGCCATAGAAATTTCAATAACAAACCTTTATCTATCGAGGAACTTTCGTTTCTGCTTTGGGCTTCTCAGGGTGTGAAGGAAGTTATTAAAAGAGATGATAAAGCTTACGCCACTCTTCGAACCGTTCCATCTGCTGGTGCTCGTCATGCTTTTGAAACTTACATTCTTGTTCATAAAGTGGAGAATTTGGAACCGGGAGTTTATCGCTATCTGGCAATCGAGCACAAATTGATTTTACTGCACAAAGTTGAAGAGCAAAAGAAGAAGATTATTGATGCAACTCTGGGACAGAAATTTGTGGGGAAATGTGCTGCAGTTTTCATCTGGACTGCAATTCCCTACAGAAGTGAATGGCGATATCACCTTGTCGCTCACAAAGCAATGCTGCTGGATGCAGGACATGTTTGCCAGAATCTATACCTAGCCTGTGAAGGAATCGGAGTAGGAACTTGTGCCATTGGTGCTTATGACCAGAAAAAAATTGATGATCTAATTAAAGTGGATGGGAAAGATGAATTCACCATTT
>CAYWPW010000018.1:0-10333 GCA_964460095.1 uncultured Candidatus Cloacimonadota bacterium | reverse complement strand
CAGAAAAAAATTGATGATCTAATTAAAGTGGATGGGAAAGATGAATTCACCATTTATCTTTCTCCGGTTGGGAAATATTAAGGGGGAAATATGAAGGAAGAAATACAAAAAAATCAGGTTATAGAACTTTTACTAAACCATAAATCGATACGTAAATATGAAGATAAAATCGTGCCTGACAATATAGTCCGGACTATTATAAAAGCCGGTCAACAAGCAGCATTTGCTTTTCAGGCTTACAGTGTGCTTCTTTCCAGGAAAAAAGAAAAACACCCATTTCATGCACCGTTATATTTTATCATTTGTATTGATCTGCATAAAATTGGTAAGATCATGGAAAAACGGAACTGGAAATTAATTATGAGCGATGTTTCATGCCTAGTTCTGGGTTTACAGGACGCAGCCTATATGGCGCAAAATATGGTTATTGCTGCTGAAAGTCTTGGTTTGGGAACCTGTTATATTGGTTCTGTTCCATATTATGCAGATAAAATTGCTGAGAATTTCAAACTCCCTCAAAAAGTATTTCCTTTAGTAGGATTAACAATTGGTTATCCTGCAGAAAATCCTCCCATCAGACCACGGTATCCAATGGAATTTGTTCTATTTGAAGATGAATATCCTGAATTCGATGAGAAGATTATAAACCAGTCAATGAAAGAAATGGATGAAGGTTATTTAGCTCAGGATTATTATAAAAATTCAAATGCAAAAATCAAGCTCATTGGAGATAGAGATGAAACTTTCGATTATGATAACTACAGTTGGACAGAACATATTAGCAGGAAATTAGGACAGTGGGGACCCTCACCCCAGGAAATACTGGAACAATTTCAGAAAAGGGGATTTAGTTTAGAAGATAAAAGCAAATAATCTATGGAAAATAAAGAAAATATCTTCACAGTTTCAGAAGTAAATAAACATCTGAGAAATGTAATTGAATCCAGTGTTCCGAATCTTTTTGTGGAGGGCGAAATTGCTAACTTCACAAAACATAGTTCAGGTCATATCTATTTTTCTTTGAAGGATGCTCAAAGTACTCTTCGTTGTGTGTTTTTTCGTAATTACAATTTGTATTTGGATTTCCATCCTAAGAATGGTGATAATGTGGTATGTGCCGGTAAAATTACGGTTTATGAAAAAGGCGGTTCATACCAATTGAATGTCACCCGCATGTATCCTTCCGGAATCGGAGAGCTGCAAATAAGATTTGAAGAGCTGAAACGTAAACTTTCCGAAGAAGGTTTATTCGATGAGCAATACAAAAAACCGATTCCAAAATTCCCGGAAACAATCGGTGTGGTAACTTCGGAAACAGGTGCAGCTTTTCAGGATATTCAGAATGTGATTTCCAGGAGATATCCCTGCAAAATTTATCTTTATCCTGCCACCGTGCAAGGTGAAAAAGCTGCTAAAGAAATAATCGAAGGAATAAGGTTTTTTAATGAAGAAAAACGAGTTGATATTTTAATTATAGGCAGAGGTGGAGGTTCTCAGGAAGACCTTTTCTGCTTTAATGATGAACAGTTGGCAAGAACGATTTTTGCATCGGAAATTCCCATTATTTCTGCGGTTGGACACGAAATTGATTTCACGATTTCAGATTTTGTAGCAGACTTACGTGCACCCACTCCTTCTGCAGCAGCAGAATTGGCTGTTCCCAATAAAATGGAATTGCTGAATTATATCGAGGGTTTATCCAATAATATTATTCTCCATTCCAAGCAGTTTGTTTTCTCTCAAAAATTGGAAGTTCAGGAATTGGAAAAGTCACTCAATTCCTTTCATCCACAGAAGATTCTGCAAAATCTTCAGCAGCGTTTGGATGAAGCTAATTTGAAGATGGAACATCATTTTAAAGAGCAACTCACAAAATTCAAAAACAGGTTGAATGTACTTTCCAATCAGCTTAAAGAACTTTCACCGTATGATGCTTTGAAGCGTGGTTACAGCATTCTTCAGCAGCAAAAGAAAATTATCAATTCCATTAAGAAAATCAATCGAAAAGAATTGTTGGAAATAATCTTATCAGATGGAAAATGTGATTGTGAAATTAAAGAAATTTTATCGGAGAAACATGAATAAAGCTCTTAAAATACTAGATAGAAAGCTGTTTAAATTAGCCTTTTGCTTTATTATTTTATGCATTTTTGTATCTTTTTTGCAAGCAAAAGTTAAAGCTGTCTGGGTTCCAATCTGGGATATTGCCAGCCCGGAGAAAATCGACGAACTGGTCGCTGATGCTAAAAAGAATAAGATAAACCAGATACTTTTGCAAGTTAGGTATCGTGGAGATGCTCTTTATCAGCCTAATCGCGAAGATAAAACTTATCCGAATCTGGAAAAGAAAAGTTACGTTTTAAAGGATTCTGAATTTGATCCGCTTGAGTATCTTATACAAAGAACAGAGAAAACTAAAATCGAAGTTTATGCCTGGATCACTGTTTTTATTGCTACACCGCATGATTTGGGAAAACTGCAGCCTGACCATATTTTTTTTACACATCCTGAGTGGATAACAGCAGATTTTACCGGACAGAAAATGCCCAATGATATTTTGGAAGGAGCTTATCTTGAACCGGGAATTCCGCAGGTTCAAAATTATCTTTTCAATATTATTATGGATATCGTGATAAATTATGATATTGATGGTATCCATCTTGATTACATACGTTATCCGGATATGCAGTTTGGATATAATGAGATTGCCCGAGATAAATTCAAAGCTGAAGTGCAAAATCAAAATGCCGAATCCTGGAAAAATTGGAAAGAGGAACAAATTAATAATTTCCTTAAAGAAATTTCTTTTGAGATAAAACTCACCTCTCCTCAAACAAAAATTACTGCTGCTGTTATGCCAAATCCTGATATCGCAAAGAACAGGTATTCTCAAAACTGGATAAAATGGCTTAAAAAAGGTTATGTCGATGCTGTTTATTTGATGGCTTATACACAATCAGATTCGTTTTTGGCTGAATTACTGGAAAATGCAGCTGAACAAAGAATGAATAAGAAAATCATTGTAGGATTGAAAGCCTGGAGCGATAATGGAAAATATTCTGCAGCTCAAATAAATGATAAGATCAAAATAGTGAAGAAGAAGAGATTTGCCGGAGTCGCTTTGTTCAGCTATTTAGGAATTAAACAGAATAATTATTTTAAGGATTTGAAGATTAAATAACATAAATCTCTGGTTTGTGAAAAAACGATGAGGAGATTATTTTTACTCCAAAGGATATAAACTGTGCGAATCGATCAACTGTTAAATAAATTGTGTTTGATAAAAACCCGTAGCATTGCTAAAAAAGCGTGTGATAAAAAGCTTGTAAAGATCAATGATAAAATTGCCAAATCCAGTTCCAAGGTTTTTGAGGATGATGTAGTTGAATATCAAATTTATGGTTATCTTACAAAAATAAAAATCCTGAAAATTCCAAAAGGAAATGTTTCCAAAATAAATGCTGCTGAGTTTTACGAAATAATAACGAGAGAAAAAATGAAGATAGAATAAAAAAGGTGACTTCAATTGAAATCACCTTTTTAATCGGAAGAAAAATATTTTAGTATTTTTCTACTTCTTTTTCCAGTTCATCGAAAGCTTGTGAAGATTTGAAAGCATTGTACAATGCTTCTTCTTTCTTGATCTTATCAACCAAATTTTTGTTCACAGCTTCTTTGGGAATGTTCACTCTTACAAAAGTTTTGAAACGATTGTTTTCATCCACAATAGTTTCTTGTTTTGTAACCATGACATTCGCAAATTTAGCATTTGAAACCACTTTTACGACTTTACTGGTCAAAGCAGTAACAGTTGGATCAACCACGCCAGCTTCTTCTTCATAGTTTTTCACCATACCTTTCACGTATGATTCTACATATTGTGCAGCCTGAAGCATAGCATTGGCATATGCAGCATCATAAGAAACAGTCTGAGAAACTTTTGTTGCCATTCCAAAAGTTTGTACGTATTCTGGAGTATCCTGCAGTTGCCACCAATCCGGATAATAAATTTTCTTTGGACCCTTTGGTCCTGCTTGTTTTCCGCAAGCCACAATTAATAATAAAACTACCATTACAATTGCGATAAACTTTAATGATTTCATACTTCCTCCTTGTTTTATTGAATATTATTTTCTTTTGCCACGAAATCAACTTTATCAACTAGAACAATTTCGTGATTTTTGTCAATCTTAAAAACGTGCCAGCAATTTCCTTTGAGATTCGCTGGAATCCTGAAAGTTTCTAAAAGTCTGTTTTGACCGTAAACTTGAACAAGAGCATTGCTCCTCGATAGTTTCTGACTTCTTTTTTGAGTTCTATTCGAATAATCGTAAACCGAATAATAATAATCACCAACTGCAGGTTTGTAAATCGTAATCGTTTCCGGTCCGTAACTGGATGTATCATCTCTATCCAAGAAATCTCTACCAGCAATCAGAATCCTGTTTCTGTACCAGATGTGGAAATTTCCTCCTGAGGGCTTTGGTCCGCTCAGATGAGCATCAAGATCTCTGGGACGACTTCCCCAGGTGAGAACAATGCGGAACTCTTTTATTTCCGGTGACATGGCACAAATGATTTCGCGGGGAGTTTCATCGATTCCCATGCGAGCGGAAGATTCAGCACTGATAAAACCTTCTTTTGAAAAGAACAACTCATATTTTCCTAGATCAGCATCGAAAATGAAGACTCCGTTTTCATCAGTTTTAAATACCGCTGTTTCTTTCATATTATTTGTAGCTATTACGTTTACATCTGCAAGTGCATCTCCGGAAACTGCATTTACCACTTTTCCCAAAATGATTTTTGATTTAGGATAAAACCTGATTTCAGTATCCACTTCACCGGAATATGCTTCCAATGAAAAGACTTTACAGGTTAAACCCTGGGCTTGAGGAATTTGAATAGCTTCGATCAGTTTATTGTTTTTAAAGATTTGGACAACTGGTTTTGCCCTGGCAATCAGAGTTAAATCTGCATTCATTTCCTGGTCTGCAAATTTATCTTTTATCCAGAAAGAGAAATATCCATCATCCGATTTGATTATAAAAGATTGCATGGCACCAATGGTTTGCCCTTCTCCAACTGAAATCAATTTTCCATCCAAAACAGATTCAGCATTAACTCCACTCACACAACCAAAATCACTTCCGATCGTACCGCTGACAAAGCCGTTGCATTCACCTTCAAATTCATCCCAGGAGAGATTGATACGATATTCTGCATTCAATAAAAGGCAGGTAAAAGCAACTAAAATCAAAACTGAAAATATCTTCATCAAACCTCCAGCAGCGATAAATATTTTTTTAAATAATAGAGTCAAGAAAAATGTTTTTGGGAAATAATCACACAGAAATATTTGAAAAATTAATATTGAATATTGATTAGTTCAAAAGCAAATTTCATCTTTTCTTCGTAAATCTAAAATCAGTATCACTTGTTCATTATTCTTCATTTTTTAAGTTCTTTACAAACCTGACGTGCCAGCATAAGATAGATATTATTATCAAACCTGTTCTGGTTAGGAAAGTGGATCATGACAGTTTTGTGAGTATAGTTTTTCCCATCATAAATAACATATTTTTTTCGATTCAAGGGTTTTGCATTTCTATTGGCAAGCATCAAGTGGTAAATGGTTTGATCACCTTTTGTAATTTGTGTATCTTTATATTTTTCTTGAATTTGAAGAAACTTTTTAATCTCAGCAAGACTGATATCATTGTATAAAGCAATGAGTCCTGCATTAAAATTTATTGGCAATTCATTTAACTTAAAATCTTCTTTTATTCTTTCTTCAGCATCGCGCAAAGTATCGTATCTATCTTGGTTATAGAAGCTGCAGTCGAGATCTTCCTTTATCCATTCAATCAAAATTTTAGGCTTTTTCAGGAAGATGATGTCTGTATCCAAAATAATAATCTTTTTCTGATTGCTGAATTGTGAGAAGAAAAGTTTCATCAGGATAATGTTGCCAATTCCTTTATCAATATAATCTTTCTGAATTAATTCCAGGAATTCATTCCATAAGGAATTTTCCCGGGTAATGACGGATATATTTTGAATATGTTTTTTCAGGATGGAAATATCATGTGAATCCAAACTGCCGTCACTGTGAGCATAAACAGCGATATTGTCATGAAATCTCAGAAAAGATTTTATAGCGAGAAGATACATTTCTAAATCTTGCTGGCAAACCAGCGAATGGATACTTATAGTTGCCTTTGGATTTGAATTTAAAGGATGTGTTTTCAAGATTTTCCTAAAAAAGAATTTTCGATTATACTCAACGATTTTCTTTAGAGATCTGAATCTTTCGGGAATTTCACCTTTTATTAGAAGTTCAAAAATTTTGCCGTTGCGAATAGCTTCGCAGAAAGTAAGAGGACTTCCCTCACGAAAACTATAATGTCTTTTTTTTTTCATTTTTCCTTACAAATCAATATCTTCTTCAAAATTGCCGATTATTGAATCAACTTTTACAAGTTGAATAAATCCTATGCCTGTTTTGTCTAAATCAACACCATTTTTTTTGAGCAGAGAACGAAGTTTATGAGCAATATCTTTTCTGGTAATATAGCACATAATCACATTTGAACGTTTTGATTTCCCCTGAGACATATAGCTGAGACCTGCAAAAATCGGCATTTCATAGGAGAGTTTTTTTGCCATTGAAATCGTATCCACGATCGATGCATTTGTAATTCCCACTTCTACCATCGAAGAAAGAACTTCATTCATTTTGTTTACATCATTCAAGGTTAAGATCATAAGATAATTATCATCTTCTTTGCTTTCGGTTTCTTCTTCATCATAAGCAATCAGGATTTCATAAATCTCATCTCTGGTTTGAGCTTTTAAGATCTGTGCCCGAAAATCCGGTTCTTTCAGAAGTCTTGATGATTTAGCTAATAATTGCAAATAAATTTTATTATATTTATCAGATGAACCAAAGAAGAAAATAATTTTTGCAGGTCCCAGTTCAGGATTGTGATAATCAATACCTTCTTTAATTATGATGATACAGAGAAAAAGTTTTTCCACAATTTTGCTGCGAGCATGGGGGAAGGCAACTTCGGAAATCAATTCAGTGCTCGACATTTCTTCCCGATCCCAAAGTGCTTCCAGGAATTTCTTTTGATTTACAATATAATCGTGATTGTAAACATGATTTACCATTTTTTCAAAAAGGTCTTTTTTACTACTGATTTCCGGATTTATTATAATTAACTCTTTATCAAGTATCTCTTTCCACATTATTGTACTCCTCTAAAAAGTCTTACGCTTGAGTTTTGTAAAACCGAATTTCAATAATAACGGTGTTCCAATTGCACTGATTATCACCATCAGGATTGTAGCTGAAATAATATTGGTTGAGATTATACCTTTTGCCAAAGCCATATTTGCAATAATCAAAGCAACTTCTCCTCTCGGAATCATTCCCACACCAACCCGAAATGAACGGGTCAAATCAAAGTTGGTTAGTTTCGCACCCAATCCGCTACCAATCATCTTACCAATAATTGCCAATAAAACAAAGACAATAACATAAACCGGATGAGCATCAATTTCAAATAAATCAAATTGCAATCCAATACTAACGAAAAATACGTCAACAAAAAATGATTTTCCGATATTTGTGATACCAGTTTGAACAGCCTGTTTATGATGTGTCTGACCCAGAAATAAACCAGCAAAATAAGCACCTGTTATTGCAGCCAGACCCGCTTTTTCGGCAAACCAGGAATAAAGCAATACAACAGCAATTGCTAAAGAAACAACAACATTATCTAAAAGAATTTTTTTCAGGTTAAGAAAAAACGGTTGCAAGATGAACAATCCAAAAATGAAGGAAATCACAAAAAAAACAATAATTTTTACAATTGATAAAGCAATGCTGGTATTCTCTCCACCGGAACCTGCTGTTAATCCGATGATGACAGTTAATAATAAGATTCCCACGATGTCATCGATAATTGCTGCATTTACGATACATCTGCCTTCCAGGCTTTTCAGTTTGTCCAAATCAATGAGTGTCATCACACTCACGCTTACACTGGTTGCAGTAAAAATCACTCCTACCATCAAACTTTGGGAAAGATTGTTGCTGATGAAGTACGTTAACAGAAATCCTAAAACAAAAGGCAGAATAATACCACCGGCAGCAGGTAAAACAGCTTGTCTGGATTCCTCTTTAATTTTTTTGATATTTGTTTCCAAACCTGCTTCAAAGAGAAGAAACAGTACTCCGATTTGAGCAATCCAGTTTATTACAGCTTCAGGTTCTATAAAATGAAGAAAAGTTGGTCCAAGTACAATTCCTAAAAAAAGCATTCCTACAACCGGTGGTTGTTTGAATTTCTTGGAAACTGCACCGAGAATTTTGGAGAAAAAGATAATTATTGCCAGATGAAGAAGTATATTATTTTCCATTTTCCTGTTTTAAAAGTCTTTGTTTGGAAAGGTGTTGTGAATATGTTTGAGAAAACTCATGGCGTCCGCCAAAGTTTGCAAAGAAAAAGAAGTAATCAGTTTCAGCGGGTTTGAGGGTCGCTTCGATAGAAGTTGTATAGGGGCTGCAAATCGGAGTTGGTGGTAAACCATAATTTTTATATGTATTATAAGGAGAAATAATTTCCAGGTCGCGGTAAAATATTTTTTTGCGGGATTTACCGGATTTTTCTAAAACATAGGCAATTGTAGGATCAGCCTGCAGCTTGTAGCCATTTTCAATTCTGTTTATGTAAACGCTGGCAATTATCGATTTTTCTTCTTCCACTTTTGCTTCTCTTTCCACTATGGATGCCAGAATGATTGTTTCATAAAAATCTAAATTCTCATTGGGAATGAAATCCAGATCAGCAGTTTGTCGGAAAAATTCTTTTACTAAATGTGAGATAATAAACTCTTCTTTCACATCCTCAGGAAAGAAATAAGTTTCCGGGAAAAGGAAACCTTCTAAACATGGAATTGAAAAGCCGGTAACTTTTTTTGCAAAGACTGAATCATTACAGAGCGAGCTGAATTTTCGATAATCTCCAAAGCCGTTATTTGTTAGTAATCTGCAAGTTTTTCTAATAGTTAAACCTTCCGGAATTGTTACTTTCTTGAGAAATACTTTTCCGGATTTTATCTTTTTAAGCACATCAGAAATTGTCATTTTTCCGTAAAAGAGGAATTTGCCATAACTTAAATCTTTATCTGCTCTGGAAAGTTTTGCATAAAGATAAAACCAGTTTTTACTTCTGATAATATTTTTATTATAGAGTTTTTGTGCTATCTGGAAAGCAGTTTCACCGGATTTGATATCAACAACTGTGTCCTTTACGTCTAATGGATTTATGAATAATGAAATTCCATGAACAATGAAGAATAGCAAAATCAGCATTAAAAAGACAGAAAAAAGCTTCATTGATTTCATTGAATCGAATCCAAATAACTTTTCAAGATTATTGAAGCAGCGAATTTATCTACAACTTTGCGGCTTTCTTTTATGCTTTTTCCCATTTTTTTTAGCATCTCTTCTGCTTCCACACTCGAATAAGATTCATCCCAATAAATAATTGGAATTGAAAACCTATTTTTCAATTTCTCAAAAAAATCTCTAACTTCAATAGTTTTTTTTGTATCTTTTCCTTCCAGGTTAACAGGCAATCCCAAAATGATTTTTCCGACATTTTCAGATTTGATAATACTATTAATCTCGCTGAAAACTTCTTCACCGCTATTTTGAATTACTTTGAATGGATTGGCAATTATTTGCATGGGATCACTCAATGCAATTCCAATTCTCACAGTTCCATAATCTAAGCTCATTATTCTGGAAAAGTTCATTTCTGATTTTTCCTGTAAACGAAGTGGACAAACTTAATTCATTTTTTTTGCTCACGGATGAACACTGATTAAACAGATATTACTTTTCCACAAGAAACCATCAAACATTTGATCTTAGTGTCCTTCGTGGCTAAATTCATCTATTTTTTTTGCTCACGGATGAACACTGATTAAACAGATATTACTTTTCCAAAAGAAACCATTAAACATTTGATATTAGTGTCTCTTAGTGTCCTTCGTGGCGTAATTCATTTTTTATCTCTTTTCCCCCAAATTTTATATTATTCAAAAAAAATGGGTTTCAAGAAAATCCTTGAATTTACGAAGTTATTGAAAATAACTCTTTTATACTGATTTTTCCTTCCTGGCAATTTAGATTATTGATATTTGTTTTTCTGTCAATTCTTTTATAATTGACTAACATTTTCCAGTTGAATTTCGGTCATATAACTCTGTACAACTCACACATAGGTTACACTTTAAACCGGGCACATAGGTAACA
>CAYWPW010000017.1:2048-14357 GCA_964460095.1 uncultured Candidatus Cloacimonadota bacterium | reverse complement strand
GGTTATCGAATTCCAGGGCAGTTCAATGGATATTACAGAACGCAAGCAGGCAGAGCAAATTCAAAAAACCTTATATAACATTTCCAATGCAATAAATACTGTTGATAATTTACCCGAACTCTATGAAAAAATAAGAGTATTTCTGGGAAATGTGCTTGATACTACAAATTTCTTTGTAGCATTATATGATGAAAAAACTGATATGATATCTCTTTCTTTTCATGTTGATGAAAAAGATGAATTTGAAACATTTCCTTCAGGTAAAACTCTTGTTAACTATATAATTCAAACTGGGAAACCTCTTTTTGCTACGAATGATGTCGTTGAGGAGTTAACCCAAAAAGGTGTCGTTGAGACTATTGGAGCTCATTCTGAGATCTGGCTGGGTGTTCCCCTTAAAATTGAAAACAAAATAATCGGAGTAATTACAGTTCAAAGTTATGATAATCCCAATCTTTATACAAAGAAAGATATTGAAATTTTAACCTTTGTCTCAGAAGAGATTGCTCTTGCTATCAATCGCAAACAGGTAGAGGAAAAATTGAAAAGCTCGGAAGAAAGATTAAAAATCTTACTTGAATCTGCTCCGGATGCTATTTATCTGAGTGACCTTAAAGGAATTTTTATTGATGGAAACAAAGCTACTCAAGATTTATTAGGATACAAAAAAGAAGAACTGATTGGAAAAAGTTTTTTTAAGCTTAAACTATTATCTGCAAAACAATTACTTAAAGCATCGGAGCTTTTAGTGAAAAATGTTCAGGGTAAAGGAACAGGTCCTGATGAGTTTATTTTGAATCGTCAAGGTGGTAGTCAGGTTCCAGTAGAGATACGAACTTATCCTATAAAAATCAAAGATAAAACTGTAGTTATGGGAATTGCACGTGACATTTCAGAGCGTAAGAAAGCAGAGAATAAGCTTAAAAAAGCTCATGAAGAGTTGCTGGAGCTTCATAAAGATTTGGAAATCAAAGTAGAAAAAGCTGTTAAAGAACTCAGAGAAAAAGACCATATTCTTATCCAGCAGTCACGTCATGCAGCCATGGGCGAGATGATTGGAAATATTGCACATCAGTGGAGGCAACCGCTGGCAATGGTGGCAGCTATAATCCAAAATTACGAAGATGCTTTTGATGATGGAACTCTTGATATGGATTATATTGAAAAAAACACAGATTTAATCATGGATATTCTCACTGATATGTCCCGAACCATCGATGATTTCAGGTACTTCTTTAAAACAAATAAAGAAAAAGAAAATTTCAATATAAAAGATGTTATTCTTAAAACTCTCGAGTTTTTAGAAAGCAGCTTAAAGTTTAATCAAATCGAAGTATCGCTCGATCTGCAAGAAGAATGTATATTTGAGGGCTTCCCGAACGAATATTCGCAGGTACTCCTGGTTATTCTTTCCAACGCTAAAGATGAGCTGATTGAAAGAAATATCAAAGATAAAAAGATTGATGTTGAGCTAAAGAAAATTGATGATAAATATGTGGTGAAGATTTTCGATAATGCCGGTGGAATAACCAAAGAAGTTCTGCCAAAGGTTTTTGACCCCTATTTCACAACCAAAGAACAGGGCAAAGGAACCGGAGTAGGTTTGTATATGGCTAAGATGATAATAGATAAAAATATGGATGGCAAATTAACAGCGAGAAATTTAAAAGACGGAGCAGAATTCAGGATTGAGGTTTAGCGGGTTGCGGATTGAAATCTCTTTAAACTCATCCCCTGTAGAAATATTCAGCAAGCTGAATTTCACAGGGTAAACTGCTGCCTGCACCGCCGAAGCTTGCGTAGGCGTGTCCTTCTCTTAAAAAAAAGAGAAGGAATATAAGAAAAATTGTAAGGAAAAAAATAACCAGAAGTTATCCCTCTATTATGCTAAAGAGAGGGACCGAGGGTGAGTTAGAAGATATTGAATCCGGTAGCTGCCGGATGTGAACAAGATTAAAAAACATCCTTTTGATAGGGAAAAAGAGGATTAGGAGTTTGAAATGAATTTTGCACAAAATCAATCACTAAAAATTTTTCTAACCAGCTTTATAATTCTGTTTATAGGCATTATAATTATTTATAATTATAGTTATAATAATATCACCAAATATCATTTAAAACTCGCTGATGATATTGTAAGTGAAATATCTGTCAGTATTGAAAATCATTTTCTGGAAAAAGTGAAAACAGTAAAAACAATTGCAATCACTCCGATAATATTGAAAGCTTTGGAAAAAAGCAATAAACACTTTAGCGGATTATCAGAGCAGCAAAGAGATGAAGAAATCCAATCTAAAAACAATAAGTGGAAAACCATTGAAGATCATGATCATCAATTCATTCTCAAATATACCGACAACGCTGTATCTCAATTTTTAAAAAATCAGCAGGATAACTTGAAAGGTGAATATGGAGAGATCTTTATTACAGATAAATTTGGAGCACTTATCGCATCTACTGCCAAGCTTACGACTTTTGCCCACGGTTATAAATACTGGTGGAAGGGCGCCTATAATAATGGTGATGGTGCTATTTTTTGGGATGACAGAGGTTATGATGACAGCGTAGGCGGATATGTGCTTGGGGTAGTTGTTCCTATCAAAAATGGAAATGAAATAATTGGAATATTAAAAGCAAATCTGAATATTTTGGGTTCGATAAGTGAAATGATATTAAACGTGAAGAAAGATGAAACAGAGCAATTATTTTTAATGCGCAGCGGTGGATTAATTGTGTATAAAGAAGGTTTAGAACCTTTGAGTAATAGAGTCTCCAAAAAACTTCTCGAAAAAATGTTAATTAATGAAAATTCCTTTATTTTAAAAGAGGAAGGTAAAGAAGGAATTTACTCGTTATCTGAGATCGGAATAACTGCAGGCAAACAAGGTTACAATTTTGGAGGGAGCTTCGAATCTATTGATCATAAAAAGGGAAACACAGGTGAATCGTGGTATATAGTAGATTATCATCCCATCTCTCATATAGTAGAACCAGCTAACAAAAATTTAAAGATTCTATTGTTAATAGGATTATTTCTTTCCGTTGTTTTAGCCATCACTTCAATGATTATTGGAAATATGGCAGCAAAGCCAGTAAAAGAATTGATAAAGCAAACATTGCTGATATCTAAGGGTGATTATAATTCAAAAGTTTTTAGCAAACGAACTGATGAAATTGGCCAACTCGCTACATCGTTCAACCAGATGACGAGAAACCTGAATGAGACAACAACTTCTCTTGATAACCTCAATGCGGAAATCACCGAACGTAAACGAATGGAAGAAGCTCTACAAAATAGTGAAAAACAAAGCAAAGCAATTACCCAAACTGCTGCTGATGCTATAATATCCATCAATTCTGATGGGATTGTTTTATCATGGAATAATGCAGCAGAGAAGATCTTTGGCTTTTCTTCAAAAGAAATGATTAATAACAATCTTTTAGACATAATTCCTCCACAATATAAAGATCTTCATAGCGCAGGAATTAAACGCTTGAAAGAAGGAAATAAAGAAAAACTTATTGGTAAAACATTTGAAATAATTGCTCTTAAAAAAGATGGAACAGAATTTCCTGTCGAGCTTACTTTATCATCTTGGAAATCGGACAAGCACAAATATTACACCTCTATTATTCGTGATATTACAGAACGCAAGAAAGTAGAAGAGGCATTGAAAGAAAGCGAAGATAAATACAAAGCTATATTTGAGTCACTGCAAGATGTTTTTTACCGCACAGATAGAGTTGGTCGAATAACCATCATAAGCCCCTCAATTCGTGCTCAGGCAGGATATGATCCAGAAGATATAATAGGTCATCAAGTTACAGATTTTTATCTCAATTCATCAGACCGTAAGTTTTTCAAAACAAAACTATATGAATCTGGAGTTATTAATGATTATGAATTACAACTGAAGGCAAAAGATGGAAGAGTGATAGAGGTTTCTGCAAGTTCAAAATTAATTTACAGAGAGGATGGTAGTCCAGTAGGTGTGGAAGGAATACTTCGAGATATCACCGACCGCAAGCATGCAGAAGAAGCATTACAAAAATCAAATGAAGAGTTAGGGATTTTACACAAAGAACTTGAAGAAAAAGTAAAAAAAGCAATAGCTGAAATTCGCGAAAAAGACCATCTGCTTATCCGTCAATCCCGTCAGGCAGCAATGGGAGAAATGATTGGTTTCATTGCACATCAATGGCGCCAACCTTTAAATCTTGTTGGAATCATTGTTCAAAATTATGAAGATGCTTTTGAAGATGGAATCTTGGATTTGAAATATTTGGAAGAACACTCGGATAAAGTCATGGATGTGCTTCAACAAATGTCTCGCACAATTGATGATTTCCGGAATTTCTTCAAACCAGATAAATTGATTATGGAATTTAACCTGAAAGAAAATATCGTAAAAGTAATTCGTTTTATTGAGGACAGTTACAAAACAAACACTATTAAACTTATTTTAGATCTGGATGAAAACTGCAAAGTCAAAGGATTCCCCAATGAATATTCTCAAGTTATTCTAAACATTTTAAATAATGCCAGAGATGCTTTTGATGAAGGAAATATTCCAGTTGATAAACGTGAAGTAAAAATAAAACTTTTTAAACATAATGATAAAAGCATTGTAATCATCTCAGACACTGCCAGAGGGATTCCTGAAGATATAATAGACAATATTTTCGAATCCTATTTTACAACGAAAAGTGAAGATAAAGGAACCGGGCTTGGTTTGTATATGTCTAAAACTATCGTTGAAGATAATATGCATGGTAAATTGTCCGTTAGAAATATTGATAACGGAGCAGAATTCAGGATTGAGGTTTAGCGGATTGCGGGTTGCGAGTTGCGAGGTACGTGGTAAATCTGCTCTCTCCCACGTTCAACTAGGGAACGAGAGATGGGAAACTTACCAAATCTTAGTTGAAAGAGTTCCTTGACTGAAGCTTCTGAAAGGGTGATTCTATCCCGAAACCATAATTTTGGAAATTAAAAAATATTATTTTTCAGAAAATGAAAAATGGATTTTTGAAAGTAATAATAATGCAATTATGGGAATTATAGCACACATGATAAATGCATAAGTCAATCCAAAATTATGTATTATTATTCCACCTAATGCAAAACCTATAATCCCGCCTAACCAATTTGAAGCAGTATAAATTGAAATACTTTTGCCTAGTTTTTGTTTTGGTACTAAATCAGTTACAAATGCCGCACCGATATTCTGTGATATCGATAAGAGAATTAATATTGCGGAAGCTATTATGAAATGGTAAAATGCAGAGGCATTAAGCAATAAAACCATACTTACTGTACCAAAAATAAAACAAACACTCAATAACTTTATTTTACCAAATTTGTCAGACAACCAACCTATCATATAAATAAATGGTAATGAAACTAAACCACCTACAGCGGTTGTTAATGAAATTTCAGCTAATTTAAATCCCTTAATATTCATAGCTAATGATATCCCAAGTCTACCCAGCAAAAATACAGAACCTCCCAAAAAACCAACAATTATCAGCAGTAAAAAACATTTACTAAATTTTGAAGATTCGTTTATCAAAGATGATTCATTCCATAAAACTGATTTAACTTTTTTATCATCAATTAAACAGGTAATTATTGGACATATAGCTGCAAGTACAGATAATAATTTAAATAATGTTTGAAAACCATATAAATCAGCAAACTTTCCAAATGTCAGCCCTCCGATAATTGAACCTATTGCAGTTGTTAATGCTAATAATCCAAATATTTTACCTCGCTCATTTTTATCAGCATACATGCCTGTAATGGTCAATAACGATGCAATACTAATACCTCCAAGAAACCATACAACGGAAGTAAATATAATAAGATATTTTATTTTTAAAAAATAACCTAAAAAGAACAGAACAAATACATTTAACATACCTGCGATTATTAATAATAATTTTCGGCTTTTGAATAAATCTGCCAGCCAACCTGCACTTAAAGTACCAACAGCAAGTGCCGCATATGATATTGCCAGATAATATCCAATTACGCTTGCTGAAGCACCTAATTCTTTTGCATAAATGGGCAATAAAGGTAACAAACCATTTCCCAATGACCATATTATACAACTATATAAGAAAATTGGTACAAGCTGTTTTTTTTTCATTATGTTCCTTAACCTGTTTTATTCAAATATCCGGTTAGCTGTTTATTGCATTAAAAATTTCTTCTTTTTTTTGTTCAATTATTTTTTCACCAGTTTTTAGAATATATGGAAGTTCTTTGATTTCCCATAGTTTGATCATCCTATCAAATGTAATCCGAATTAAGATAATTTCATGATGATGAATATCTATCGCAAATGCAGTTTGACTTTTTGTCAGATTATAAAATATCCCCCTTGTATGATGAAATAAAGCATTTAAAAATCCATTTGGCTCCGGATCAGGTTCTTCATAAAAAGATACTGCTATAATAACATCCATATTTCTATTAACAGCTTCAAGTACCGGTAAAGGAGAAGCACAGGCACCATCAATCAATAATTTATTATTAATCTTTATTGGTGGAAATATTGGGTAACTTGCTCCAGAAGCATACACCGCATCCGCAACCAATCCTTCTTCTAAAATAAGACCTTTTCTTTTTACATAATCATATGTCTGAAGAACAATCTTTGGATTCAGATCTTCAAGCTTTAAATCATTATATAATGAATGGTACAATTTTTGTAAACGAGAAGGATTATAAAATCCAGAAGTTTTATCAAATTTCCCATAAGGAAAATTTAAAACACTTAAAATTGACCTGTAATTTACTTTTTTAAATAAATCTTTATTAATTAATTTAGATACATTTTCTTCTATTTGTTCCGGACTATATCCTGCTCCCCACATTGTTGCGACAATACTGCCGCCACTACATCCAACAACAAGATCGATAGGTATATTATTCTTTTTTAGAAATTTTAAAATTGATATTGCTGCAAAGCATTTAATACCACCACTACCCAAAACCAATCCTATTTTCTTTTTATTTGTCTTGTTTGTTTCACTCATACACAACTCCTTTTAAGTCATATTAGAAATTAACAGTTATAATTTATTAATACTAAACATAATAAATACTTTGGATTAAGTTCATATTCCTATTTTTCAAGTTGTTCTGTAATTTTTATCCATATAACAGGACGACGAATAAAATTATACATTATACAAATAATTGAAGCACCAATTATTCCACCCGCAGCACCACTAAAAACTGATATTAAAATTTGATGTGAAGTAAAATAACGCCAAGTATGAATAATTGGATAAGCAATACATTCATAAAGACCTGCAAAAAAAGCTATACTTAACACCGATAGTTTATTTATTGATAATATCGATTTCTCAGTTTTTATTTTAATGGAACAAAAAGGAATTTTATTGCAAAGAAAATTATATAACAAACATATCAAACCTACACTAATAAAAACTGACATAAATCCAAATATAATTTGATTATAAATAATTTTGATATTCAATATATTTAAAATGTACTTCTGTACTAAAAAAAGTAAAGACAACAGCATGCTATTCCATATAGCAGATGAAAAAACAAATATGGCAACAATCTTACGAAAGGCAATTTTAATATCTAATTTCTTTATAAAAATATTTAACAATGACAATAATACTATTATACATAAAAAACCTATAACAATGCCATGCAAAGGATTTTTAAATGTTTCTTCTTTGAATATAAAAAACGGTGCTACAACAAATGGTACTGTTAATATTTCAATTAATCCAAAAATCCAAATAAGATGAAACGAACATCTTGATATTATTTTTTTCATAGAATTTCCAATTATAAAATCACAATGAACCTTTAATACATGACTATTAATTTCAATTTAATATAATTACACTAATTAAAATGTCTTCCTAATTTTTTGCCATGTAAACCAAAATAAATAAAACTTAAAAAAGTAAACAGAATAATAAAACACAAAGCATCTTTATTCTTTAATAGAAATAAGATATAATTTTGAATCGAAAAATTATACTGAAATGCTGTAATTTTAAAAATGTTTATAAAAAATTTATTAAATATGAATACTAATATTAACCCAATTATTAAATAAAAATATGCAATTTTCTTAAAATTTATTTTTATTGAATCATTATTGAACCGGTACGATTCTATTATTATCCTAAACAGATTATATAAAACAATAAATAAAATAGTTATAGAGCCATTTAATGGTAATAATTTAATAATAATTGTAAATAAAATAAATAGTATTAAATTAAACAGTGCAGAATATAATTGAGTAGGTATAATAGCTACATCTTTTAATTCAGGATATAACCTTAAAATTTTTGAATTTAAATTAGTATATGTTACTGTAAAATAATTATTTGATGGTTTTCCAAAACAGCAACCAAAATTAAAACAACCAATTCTACCAAAAAAAAGAGCAGCAACAACAGCAAAAGCAGCTCCATCTAAAGCAATAATAAGCGGAATATTTTCTAAATAGGAAATAATTAAAAGAGATATAATCACAGCCAATATCCCGGATTGATTATACATAGCGGTTTGATTTAAATAAAAAAACGGACGGGAAAAAAAATCCCTGCCAATTGTAAAAATATGAAATATTTTATTAAAAACTACTAAACAAATAAATATTATTCCAAAAATTATAAAATAGGAATAATGAAATGTATAACCCTTAGCATCTATATAAAATACAAATATACTACTAAAAGCAAAAACTCCTACAGCAGCAAAAATACCAAAATAAACTATATGAAATGTTTTTGTTTTGATTAATAAAGGATTTTTATTTAAAAAACATATAACTTTTTTACATTGATGAATTATAAAAAATAATAACGATAATAATATTTTTTTTAACCTTATCATATTGGCTATAATATTTAATATTTCTTATTTGATGAATCATAAAAATATTTATAACTCATATCTGGCGGAGACGCAGGGATTCGAACCCTGGGTACGCGTGAACGTACACACGCTTTCCAAGCGTGCTCCTTCAACCACTCGGACACGTCTCCAAAATAATTTTGAAGCAAATAAAAAATCTATTTTTTTTCTGTAAACAATTATTTTAATGGTGAATGAATTAGCTGAAAAAGATACTCATTTCATTCCCAACTGGAAAGTTAGGAATGAGGATAAAAAAAAATTGAATCCTAAAAAAGAAATTATTTTTCTTAATCAGGATTTTCATTTATAATATCAGATATTATTTTTTTCACTTTTTCAGCATTCAAAGTTGTAGCAGAAATTTCTCCCTGTTCACCGGCATTAACAATCTTTTCAAACGTTATTCGAATAAGCTGTTTATCTTTTCTTTCAGCAAGGTTTTTAATATGTCTTTTTTCCAGGATCGAAACAATGATAACTCCACTTAAGATTATTATCCAATTAGCATAAATCCAAAAAAGGAAGATGGGAACAGAAGCTAAAACTCCAAAAATAAGTTCAATATTTGTAAGATTTATTATATATAAATTAAAAAAAACCTTAAATAGAATCCAAAAACCAGAGGCTACGGCTGCACCAACAATTATTGAGCGTTTGCGAACTTTCACAGATGGAATGTAAAAGAAACCCAGAGTAAAAATTATAAAAAGTAAAACGAATGGTGTTAAATAAAGAGAAATACCCTGTAAAATTGGAATATTATAAAATTTTGATACAATTGGAAACGAAGTGGCAGACAATAAAATCAGGATTAGAAGAGAACCAAAAATTGACATTCCCAGAAATTTTACTAAATCAGAAAAGAAACTTTTTTTACGGATTTCATGGGCATTTAGAATATTATCAAAAGAATCATTAATTATTTTAAAAAGAGAATATGAAGTAAATATTAGTATTATGAAACTAAAAAAATTGAAAGGAATTTTGCTTTTAGCTATTTGGATAATATATTCATAAATTTGGTCAGCTGAGCTTGGTACAAATACAGAAATCAAAACTTCTCTAAAAGAAGATTCTGATTTTAAAAAAGGTAATTCAGGTATAAAAAAAAGAATAAAAATAATAAAAGGAACAAATCCTAATAAAGTTACAAAAGTCAGAGCTGCAGATTCTTTATAAATACCTTCATCTCGAAACTTCTTTTTAAAAGCTTTTAGAAAAATTATAATTTTATTATTCATGTCGCAAAGCCACTACCGGATCTAATTTGCTGGCTTTTATGGCTGGAGATATTCCAAAAATAAAACCAATTCCCGCTGAAACTGTAATCGCAATTATCATCATCGAAAATCCAGCTATTAACTTTATATTCAAATATTTACTTACAATATCCAAAATTGATAATCCGGAAACAATGCCTAAAATTCCACCAATCGTTGTAACCAAAATAGTCTGAACCAGAAACTGAACGAAAATATCAATTCTTCGTGCTCCAACTGTAAGCCGAATTCCAATCTCGCGAGTTCTCTCCTGGATGGAAGCCAACATAATGTTCATAATAACAATTCCTCCCACAAGAAGAGAAATTGCGCTGATCAGAAAAAATATTATCCTGAATTTCTTGGCATTTTCCGCCATTTTCTCCGCTTCTTCCTGGGCAGATTCAATGGTAAAAACAGGTTCACCAAAACGAAGATTCAAGATTATTGCTTCTAACTTCTGTCGCAGCTCAGGAGCGCTTTCAGCATCTTTTGCTTTTACAGTAAAACTGGATATTCTGTCTTCTCCTGTACCTTTGTGAATCATTGTACTCAATGGCACAAATGTTCTTCTATTCAAATAAGCAAGAGCATTATCATTACCGATATTCCCGCTGTTATCCATAAAACGATGTTGCATCACGCCAATTATTTGCACTCTTCTCTTGCCAGCAGTAATAAATTGTCCAACCGCTTTTTTATTGCCGAAAAGTTCTTCTTTCACCTTTGTTCCGATTGCAATAACATCACTATTCTGCTTGATATCAAACCCACTGATAAACCTGCCTGCTTCTACATCCCATTCTTCAATTTTTTTAAAATCAGGAATTACACCGTAAATGCTTCCTCTGGATGTATTTTCTCCATAAGAATAATTTACCCATTCGCGGATTTGAGGATTGAAATATTTTGCTTCCGGGACCAGGGAACGAATCAGGTTAATTTCTTTTAAAGTAAAATAATTTTTTACATCAGCTTGCTTTTCATAATTCCAATTCCTGTAAACTGAAATTTTGCTCAATCCACCACGTTCCATCATCCATTCGAGAGTTTTTTTGTTTATTCCTTTAACTAAAGAGAGCACAACAATAATGGACATCGTGCCTAAAACGATTCCCACAATTGTTACCAGGCTCCTAATCTTACGAGACCAGAAATCTGATAAACCGACAATAATGCTTTCTTTAAGAGATATCGCCATTTTGAATTAATCCATCAACAATATTTATTACTCGATTTGCACGTTTGGCAACTGCAGGATCGTGAGTAACAATGATAATCGTATTACCTTTATAATTCAAATCGGAAAAAATCGTGAGAATATCACTACCGGAAGCAGTATCTAAATTACCGGTTGGTTCATCAGCTAAAATCACGGAAGGACTGTTTACCAAAGCACGTGCAATAGCCACTCGTTGCCTTTGCCCACCGGAAAGCTCGGAAGGTTTATGTTTCAAGCGATCACTCAAACCTACTTCTGCTAAAACTTTCCTTGCCAAAGCAACTCTCTTTTTCTTGCTGTATCCTGCATAAGTAAGAGGCAACTCAACATTTTTTTGTATATTCAGATGAGGAAGCAAATTAAATGTCTGGAAGACAAAACCCACTTGTTCATTTCGGATTACTGCTAATTTTCTTTTCTTAATTTTACTAACTTCTTCATTATTGAAGAAATATATTCCGGAGGAAGCAGTATCGAGACATCCGATGATGTGCATCAATGTAGACTTTCCGGAACCGGAAGGTCCCATTATTGCCAAAAACTCACCTTCATAGATTTCAATATCAACACCATTTAATGCTGGTACTGTTACTTTTCCCATTTTATATTCTTTTTTTAAATTTTTAATTTCAATTATTCTATCCATATTTCCTTGTTGAACTTTACAATATTTTTTTTACTAAAGAATGAAATTATATTTGAACCTTATTTGTCAAAGTAAAAAATCTTCAACATTGTTTTGTCCTAAAAATATTAAGAATTCCAATAATTTTTTACAGCAATAAAAACATTCAAAAGCAATACTTGACTCGCAGCGGAGCGTGAGTTGAGAATTGCTTTAAGTTCACAGACTGGACTTCACACGCCAAAGGTGGGTGGAGTTCAGAATGTGAGAACAATTT